>CAZEEB010000112.1:0-7145 GCA_964511245.1 uncultured Paludibacter sp. | reverse complement strand
AGATAGCTTCAGGTGACTGGAGTTCAGACGTGTGCTCTTCCGATCTTGTGGACAGCGAACGCTACGATGTGCTTGACGAAACGGATGTGATTTATTTGGAAAAAGTATGTGAGTTGATTACTGAGTTATTATTAGTTTAAGAACTCTATACTGAAAAAATTTCTGATAAAAAACAGTGTAAAATTTATGAGCCCCAACTGGCTAATGCAATCGGTATTAAACCACAGTCATTTCACCACACATACTTTCCATAAGTCGATGCTTTACATCATCCAGTGAAGTGAATTCTCCTAGAAGGTACATCAATTTTGTTACTATGGCTTCAATCGTAATGTCGTAAGCGCTCAAAACTCCGGCATTCACTAAATTAAGGCTGGTTTCGTAGCGTCCCATTTCTACTGATCCTGTGCTACATTGCGTTTTATTTACTATCAAAATACCCCGTCCAGTTGCTTCTTTTAAAGCATTATAAAACCAGGTGCGTCGAGGAGCATTTCCTGCTCCAAAACTTTCAAGTACTACAGCTTTCAGTTCAGGAATGTTCAAAATTGCTTTTACCGTATGTTCTGTAATTCCCGGAAAAAGTTTCAAAATGGCCACATTCTGGTCAATTTTGGTACGCACACACAGCTTTGTGCCTGCCTGCGGATAATGAATATACGAGCGGAAGTATTTAATATGCACTCCTGCCTTAGCTAAAGCCGGATAATTGTATGAATTGAATGCATTAAAATGTTCGGCATTTTTTTTAGTGGTTCGATTTCCTCTAAAGAGTGTATCTTCAAAAAATATACAAACTTCAGGTACAATGGCTTGTCCGCTTTCTTTGGCTGAAGCAATTTCAATGGCAGTAAGCAAATTTTCTTTAGCATCTGACCGCATCATGCCTATAGGCAATTGAGCGCCCGTAAATATCACCGGTTTTGATAAATTTTCGAGCATGAAACTCAATGCTGACGATGAGTAAGCCATTGTATCAGTGCCATGTAGCACCACGAATCCATCATACTCATCGTAATTTTCCTGAATAATTTGTGCTAATCGTTCCCACACTTCCGGATGTACATCCGACGAGTCAATAAGGGGCAAAAAGGGGATACTTTTTATGCGAATTCCGGTTTGTTTTAACTCGGGTATAAAGTCCAGCAATCGATCAAAATCAATGGGTCGTAACGCTCCGGTAGTCGGATCTTCGGACATACTGATAGTACCTCCTGTGAATAATAATAATACAGCACTTTCTTTTTCCACAATTATTCAGCTTGAATTTTTATGCAAAGATATAGTATTTTTTTCTTTTCATTATTTAATTGCTCATTTATCACTATTTTTGTGGATTAAAACAACGAAACGATGCAACGAATTTTTTTAATCGGATACATGGGTTCCGGCAAAAGCACCATTGCCAAAATGCTGGCTAACAGGCTTGGAATTGAATATATTGATATGGATTTACACATTGAGCAAAAACAATTCAAATCTGTGGCACAACTTTTTAGTGAAATTGGCGAAGAGAAATTCCGACTACTGGAACAACAATGTTTACATGAAGTATCCGAATTTGAAAATGTTATTATTTCAACAGGCGGTGGTGCACCCTGTTTTTTTGATAATATGCAGTATATGAATACGCGTGGTTTGACCGTGTATTTAAAACTTTCGGCAGATGAACTGGCCGAGCGATTGGAACATTCGCACGCAGGTAAACGACCGTTGCTTGCCGACAGAAAAGGAAAAGAGCTACAAAAATTTATATCCGGCGAACTGGCAAAGCGAGAGCCTTATTATTCGCAAGCCACTATTTCGGTAAATGGAAATGACGACGAAATATTGTCAAAAATTTGTGAATACTTGAGCTAATGAAGGGAAAATGAATTGTAAATTTTCACTGCAACAATTGTTAATGTCAACCTAATTCAGTGTTCCATTTTTCATTTCATTTCTAAATTTATTTTCTTCAATTAGCCGATTGAAAGCTTCTATCAATTGTTTTTTTATTTCAGGATGTTTTACAATATCTAAAATCAGCCTAAAGTTTTTACCGGAATAGGTTGATATATTAATTACCGGAATAGGTTTATCGTCCGATTGCACAGACAGAATGTTGTCATAACGGATAATTTCAGGTCGTGCGGAAAGCGTGTCAGAACTTCGACGAATGTAAAATGCGGTTATTTTAACTGAATCAGATTTTACATCAATCTTATGGCATGACCAATAAGCTCCAAACTTTCCTAAATAAAATAGGTTCGATGCCTGTCCGTAAGCATTTATCTGCTTCGAAATCCAGACTATGTTCTTATTTCGTTGATTATTAGTTTTAGCTTCAGTAGTCTTACTTTTTGAAAAAGTGCTTAAAGCAATCAGTAATGACAATTGGATAATTAGAATTTTCTTCATAGATTTGAAATTTATATTTTATTATTTCATTGTCAATCAGAATATTATTTCAATCTGGAGATTTTATTCTGAGTGGCAATATTATTTAAATGATAAACTACCGAATCTTTTTCAACATCCAACAATAAATCAAACTGAGTACTGTCGGTCTTTATAATAATAATTTTAGGATCTTGAATAGCAGCAGATTCACGATAATTATTTAAAACCCGGGAAATTTCAGCGAATCGGATTTTCTTATTCATTTTATGAAGCTGATAAGCGCTGATTTTGTCGCCAGAATCATCATGAATAGCACCGGTAATTACCACGGTATCAGCTTTAAATTCAAAAGTGTAAACTATGTGGGCACCTTCCTGCCCTAAATAAAACCTGTGTTTTGCATTGCCAAATTGTTTGATATTATCTACCAACCACTGTATGTCGGGATTATTGCTATTTTTTGGTTCACTAGACTGGCAAAATACGGATGTTATTGACAGCGAAAAGAATAGAATTAAAACTGTTTTTTTCATATTGTTTTGCGTAGTCGCCACATTTGGGTTTAATTAAATAGTTACTTCAAAAATCAAATTTGTTACAGTAAGATATCGTCTCTGTAATATTCGATTTTGTCTTTCAAAATGTGTGGCCCTTGCTTCTTTCCTTGTCGATCAACCACATTTATTAATCTGTAATTGCCGGGGTCAATTGTATAAGTTTTAAGTAGGGAATCTAACAATGATTTATTGTCACAATCAAAGGTTCTAGCATTAAATAAGTAAATATTTGTTGAGTTCTTTTTCAATCCTGCAATTATCCATTCAATACAATATACACATTCACAATTTGTTATGGACTTATTTCCAAGTTCCAAATCAATTATTAATCCATAATTATTTATACGAGCTTGAATAATTTCACTGCAATTTGCTGATACATTTGTATTAATTTTCAATACCGAATCATTAGTCCAAACTGCTTTATAATTGGATTTATAGTCATACGGATTTATCCATGACTGGCATTTTGATACTTTATAACTAAGTAGTCTGCTTTGACCAATTACGCCCAATGCAATAAATAAAAGCAATTGAGCAATTAAAATTTTTCTAATACTGTTTTGCATAGTCGCAACATTCAATTATTCAAAAATCAGCATAAACTTTCCCATCTTCGTCAAAACAAATATATTTAAGCGAACTCTGGTTCAACGGTTTTATTTGACCCAAAAAATAATATTTGCCATTGATTATCTGAAAACCAATCGGGTCTTTACCTTCCGAAAGAACAATTTCTTCTATAAGAAATGGGAAAGATTCCGACAACTTTTTTTTCTCTGAAAAATAAATCTGGCTTGTGCCGGGATTCCTTATTTTATCTATACAAAGAATAATCTCCATTGATTCCGGAAAAGTCAAATCAGCATAATCAGCTGGAATAATAACCTCATCATCTTCATTTAGTATTCGATATCTTTCTATGGTCAATCCTCCGATTTGATTTTTATAAGTATCAACGTGTAATGAATACTTATTTTTCATTTGCTCCCAAAAAGGAATATTATACATCTTTATAAATTCCCCTGTTTTCAGATTTAAAAACTTATCTTCATCATCATTAGTTCTCACTTGAATTATAAAATCCCCTTTATTTTCTTTAAGAGTGCCATAATCACTCAATTTGTACGATATTTTAAATGATTTATCTATAACATACCACAGCCCATCATGTCCACAAATTATCAGCGAATCACCTGCCACACGTTGAGCCCCATCTGTTATAATTTTATTAAATTTTTGACCGTTAAGATTTATAACATAATTACGATTGCCAATTACCACAATCGCCAACCCTGATTTAAAATTTGATGCACACGAATAAACGGCAGGAATAACTACTCTGCCTTTAGCATTCAGGTACCCAAATTTATTTCCTTTTTTGAACCATGCTCTGCCATTATTAAAAAATCCGCAACCATCGTATTGCGGTTTGATAACAATTTCTTTGTTCATGTTACAATAACCATACTTTCCATTTTTATAGAATGGAATAAGCGTTTGAGAAACTGCGGTATTTGCCACTAACAAGCAAAGAACAAGAAAGACTAATTGAATAATTTTCGTTTGATTTTTCATTTTGGGGTATTTATTTTTTTATTTCCTTGTGTTTATAAAATTACTTCACTTTTCGCATCAATTTAGAATTGTTTATTCCTAAAATAAAGTATGGATTTTCAGCACCTTTTCGTTGCATAACAACCCAAAAAGGTTTGTTAAATATGAAATTTCGTTGCAACACCGCATTATCAATTTCCAAACTTTTTGATATAATTATGGCTTGACCTTCATTTTCAACTTTTGCCCCTTTTTCATTCAAATTAAATTTAATATCTTCAAACATTTGAACTATTTTGTAGTTTTCAAAACCTTTGTTTTTAACTTTAATGCCCATTAATTCTTCATATTTCCTCTGAAAATTCAGGTTTAATTTGGGCACACTAAACTTATCTTTTGGGGTAATGGTATTAAGTTGAGAGTTTTTGAATTTGTGTATTTCATCAATAAGTTTTTCGGGATTTGACATATTAAATCCCATTGCCAAAATCAATTCATCACTATCAGCCTTACGCTTAATTTTGACAATCAATTTTTCATCACTCACGTATTCTATGACTTTTACATTTTCACACTGATTAGACGAACCATTTGAACAAAATCCTTCAACCCTTTCGTTGTTAAAATCAACAAACTTGGGTGTACTGAATTTTGTAGCATAAACAATTTGTTTCTGAAAATAAGCATAGGCAATTATATCTGTAGTACTTACTTTCTCATTCAAAATTTTGAAAGATTTACCGGGAAATTTAGCCTTCAAATCTTTATTTATCAATTTTGCAGTTTTAGCACCAAATCCACTTTTTATGTAATAGCTAAAATCATCCAAATCTTTTTTATTAAATCGTGGATTATTAAATTTTGACAGCATTGACAAGGCAATTTGGTCATCGGTATTGAGCATCACTTTTCCTTTTATTACAGAGTCGTTCAATTCGTTCCACGCTAAATTCATTGCCCCACACCACACAAAGTTTCCTTTGTAATAGCTGCCTGTATTGAGTGTTGTCGCTGTTTTTTGTCCATATAAATTAGTACTGAAACCAATGCTAAGTAGCATGAATAGCA
This sequence comes from uncultured Paludibacter sp., assembly GCA_964511245.1. Taxonomy (GTDB): domain Bacteria; phylum Bacteroidota; class Bacteroidia; order Bacteroidales; family Paludibacteraceae; genus Paludibacter. The sequence goes on along the minus strand of CAZEEB010000112.1, from coordinate 1,581 downwards.
ATGAAAATACTATTTTAGATTTAATCTCTGTCATGTTTAGTTTGTTATATTTAACTTATTATCCCTGATTTTTAATCTCTTTCCCAACACCCATTTTTTAGTTCTGAATGCAGCATTCTTAAAAAATTATATCATGTTTTTTGCAGTACCACCTTGGACTGCATTCCGACACCACGCAGCCACCCAGATGCACCAATCCTTTTTCGGCCATTTTCATTGTTTCTGCACCGGGCATACCATACGCCATCGGGATAATGCTATCGGTATGATTGTACGGACAAACTTTCTCTGATGCCACGCACGGGTCAGGATATACAATATCCAGGTTATTCATGCTGGATGCTACATAAATATTCGGGATGATTTTTTCGTTGAAATCCTTATACCTCAGCAGTAAATCGTAGGTACCAACCGCAATATTCAGAAAATGAAATAAGCCATTCTTATCCGTTTCACATTCCGAAATCACTTTCTTGTCTTTAAGCAAAACCAGTTTTGCTCCGGGGAAATCGGATTTATCCTCACGAAACATAACGTGCCCCTTTAAATCAGCGCTTTGAGCATAGGAAGTTACGGAAATGAGTATGAGTAATATATTTATCAGGATCTTCATAGGTTTCAATTTTGAGGTCTAATCTAAATTTTAGTTCTTTATCTGCTCTTCGTAAATATTTAATTCACAACTCATTTTCTGAAAATGCTGGTAGTCGTGATACCCTTTCACTTTCATCCAGTGTTCACTACCACCCCATTCCCATCCGAGCGAAAGCATCAGAAGGACTAATTTGCTTGTTGGATTTAGGGACCCGATCGAATCGGGATGATACACTGCATTTTTGGGTTCTATCAACCCATCGGCATGAACGGCAGGATTCGTAAACGGATTAATATCTATGGCTCTACCGAAGGAATGATTGGAAATTCTGGTAGTGCGTGCCACTAACCGATAATTAAACGAGGAGCTGTTATTGTCGTTCATCGAGGCATCGTCACTCCAGTGATACTGCACAATGGGAATCACTTTGTTGATCGGGAACTTTATTTTTCGAGCTTCCTTGAAAAACAACTTCACATCTTTCTCAGCCGCTTTATTCACCACCATCTGACCCCGATGAATTCGTTTGTCGAACGAATAATACTGCACATTCATCAGCGTAAGCGAATCAATGATGCGTTGCGGTGCTTTGGTGCCGACTAATGCCTGCTGCAAGGTGATATTAGAGTCCACAATAACTGAACAGGAGTTGGTACAAACCAGCAATAACAGACAAAATACAAGGAGTGGAAATTATCTGAGATGTTTGGGGTTGGTTGTCATACTGGTTTTTTATCAACATTTTTACTTTTCTGTCGGCTGCGCACCAGCAGAGTTATTGCAAGCAGTATAGCCGTGTTGCCAATGATGAGTATCGGACTGAAAAGCTTATGGGCTACTATCATTTCTGTAATCATAGTCATAAACGCAGCTAACAGGTAAGGATAGCGAACTACCTCAGGGCTATGCCGTTTGTAAAGGTCGGTTATCATGTAAAAGATAATCAGATTGATTAGGTTTAAACCAAAAATAACAGATAAACCACC
>CAZEEB010000111.1:0-7289 GCA_964511245.1 uncultured Paludibacter sp. | reverse complement strand
ATTTAATAATCTCAAAAGAAAACCTGCCATTGTGGGAGCTTAAATGAGATAATCTGTTTTTAATGAGCGATATAATCCATCTTTTGCCCGATTCGGTTGCAAATCAGATTGCAGCAGGTGAAGTAATTCAACGTCCGGCTTCTGTGCTAAAGGAATTGGTTGAAAATTCAATTGACGCCGGAGCAACTTTTATTCAAATTTTGATAAAAGACGCCGGACGTACCTTGATTCAAGTGTTTGATAATGGCAAAGGAATGAGCGAAACAGATGCACGGATGGCATTTGAACGCCATGCTACTTCTAAAATAAAAAGTGCTGATGATTTATTCACTCTACGCACCATGGGATTTAGGGGTGAAGCTTTGGCATCCATAGCAGCTGTGGCACATGTGGAACTAAAAACACGCCGTGAAATTGATGAACTTGGCGTTTTAATTGAAGTGGCAGGTACTCGGGTTTTTAAACAGGAATCAGTACAATGTGCTTTAGGTACCTTATTTCAGGTTAAAAACTTATTTTTTAATGTGCCAGCCCGACGACGTTTTCTTAAAAGCGATAATGTGGAAAAAAGTCACATATTAAATGAATTTTATCGAATAGCCTTGGTCAATTCGGAAATAGCATTTTCTTTTTATGATGGTGATGAAGAGATGTTTAATTTAGCAATTTCCAATAAAAAAGTGCGTATCGAAAACGTGTTTGGAAAATCGGCTAAAAAGAAATGGCAACAACAATTACTTAATATCGAAACTTCAACCAATCTGGTCAATATTAGTGGTTATGTAGGAAAACCTGAATTTGCTCAAAAGCTTGCAAATCAATATTTCTTTGTAAATGGCCGATACATGCGCCATCCTTATTTCCATAAGGCAGTTTTAATGGCTTATAATCAGATGATTCAAGCTTCTGAAAGCCCCAATTATTTTATCTTTTTTGATGTTGATCCTCAGTCTATTGATATTAATATTCATCCGACAAAAACTGAAATTAAATTTGAAAACGAACAGGCTATTTGGTCAATATTAAGCGCTGCAATAAAAGAATCGTTGGGTAAATTTAACGTAGTACCCTCTATCGATTTTGATCAGGAAGGTGCCATAGATATACCGGTTAATAAGAATCTTGAAAATATCCGTCAGCCTCAGACAGCATTTAACCCGAATTACAATCCATTTGGGTCAACTTACAAACGACCGAATCTTGACTGGGAGCAATTGTACAGTGACTTTTCAAGCAATACCGAACCGTTAAAATCAACAATCGATTGGGATTTGGCATCTACAGAATCTGGCTATGCTTCGTTAATTAATAATTCTACTCAACAAATTATTGAAAACGAATTGTTGCAAACCAATAATTTTCAATTCAGAAACCGTTTTATTCTGACTGGGATAAAATCCGGTTTGTTGATAATTGATCAAAATCGGGCACATATTCGAATATTATTCGATTTATTTTTAACTCAAATCGAAAAAACAAAAGGAATTTCACAGCAAATTTTATTCCCTGAAATGCTTGAATTAAATGCCGATGATGCCTTGTTTTTTGAGCAAATTCTGCCCGATTTACAAAGTTTGGGCTTTGTTTTCGAACGTATTGAAAAATATAATTACACTGTAAAAGGTGTGTCGTCGTATATTGAGCCCGGAAGTGTGATTAATCTTTTATATGATATTATTGAAAAAGCAAAATTATCAGCACAGCAATCGGGTACTGTAATTCATGAAACTATTGCACTATCTTTAGCTCAAAACGCATCAATTAAACCCAATCAACGACTCACTATTGAAGAGATGAGCGACCTAATTGATCGACTTTTTGCATGTGAAAATCACAATTTTACTCCAGATGGTAAAAAAATTATGACAATTTGGAATAATGAAGATATCGATTCAGCTTTTAAATAGATTGGTATGAAAAGTATATATCATAAAATCAGCGAATAATTTACATATTAATTTTAAAAAATAGATTATGGAAGAACTTCAGCAATTATTTAGCACTTTATCCTGGTTATTACCCTTGCTTATCTTTCTGATTATATGTGATTTAACATGGAAATTAATAGGCCTTTGGAATGCGGGACGAAACAATGAGGTTATATGGTTTCTTTCCATTGCTTTAATAAATTCATTATGTATATTACCTATTATTTACATTATAATTTGTAAAAACCGACTTAAAAATAATTGAATTTTTAATAAAAAATATGCAATAAAGTTGTAAACTTAAAATTAGAATATGTGAAAAATACATTTTTTTTAATTCTTATTTTTGTAAATGTCTATGCAGTTTTTGCACAAGATATTCCCGAACACATTTCCTACACTCGAATTTATGATTTTTTAGACGAGTTGGCAACTGATGGAATTATTGAACTTAATTCTGTTTCAAAACCGTATTCACGAATTTTAATTGCCGATAAACTGATAGAAGCTAGTTTGAATAAGGAACTTAGCAAAAGACAACGCGATGAATTGAAATTTTTTCTAAATGATTATGCAGTCGAATTGAATAAATTACCTGATACACAATTAAATATTGTCAGAAATAATCATTTGTCTTTAGCTTTTTTGCAACCGGCATTTACATTTAACGATACAATTTTCAAGGCTCGAATTTCTCCGATAATTGGGATGCATATTACCGAAAATTCGAATGGTATTCTAATTAAACGGTGGTTTGGAGCCGATTTTCAATCAATGATAGCTAAAAATCTTAGTGTTTACGGGAGTTTACGCGATATATCATTGGATGCAAGTAATTTAAAAACCCTAGCAGTTTCGTCAGGATTGTTAGCCCGTCCATCTTTTTTGAATGATTATCCGGGTTATGAGTATAAAGAATCTATGTCTGGTGGCGATTTTAGCGATTCACGGGGAGGAATAAAATACAGTTGGAACTGGGGTTCTGTGGGATTAATCAAAGATAATTTGATTTGGGGAGATAATTATCATGGTTCAAATATTATTTCAGGAAGAGCGCCATCTTTCCCAATGCTCACTTTGCATTTAAAACCTTGTAGCTGGTTTGAAATGGAGTATTTTCATGGTTGGTTAGTTTCAAATGTAATTGACTCAACACGATATTATATTGATAATATGGGTATTAAGGAATATAGAATGGCAAATAAATTTATTGCGGCAAATTTATTTACAATTACACCGATAAAAAAATTGAATGTATCAATAGGAAATTCGATAATTTATGCCGAACCAAATGTACAGGCTGCTTATTTTATACCAATTGCATTTTATAAGTCAGAAGATCACACACTTACAAAAGGTTTGGGAATAGAGAATCAAAACTCACAAGTGTTTTTAAATATCAGTTCACGAAATATAAAACATTTACATCTTTTCACTTCAGTTTATGCTGATGAAATTAGTTGGAGTAGATTTTTGCCAAGCAGCAAAGATCGTAATCCAATTTCGTATAAATTAGGTGCAAATTTGAGTAACTTCCCTTTTAAAAATTTATCTATAATTGCTGAATATACCAATTCGAATATTATTAACTATAAACATTCTATTCCAGTTCTTTCCTGGGCTTCAAATGCTTATAATTTAGGAAGTTATTTAAGCGATAATTCTACTGAATTATATCTTGCAATTCGCTATAAACCTATTCGTGGACTTGATTTAAACCTGGCATATACCGATGCTAAACATGGAAACGAATATACATATAATCGAAATAATATTATTGAAATTATTAGCCAGCCATCGTTGGGAAATATTACTTGGAGCAATAATTCAGTTGCGTTAAATGCTCAGTATGAGATTGTAAACAATGCGTATGCCATTATTAATGTGGCTTACACTGATATAAAAGGTTATAATTTGACATCCACACCGGTTGTTGGCGAAGTGCGTAAATCAGCACAGGGTTATTTGGATTTATTCACACCTAAGTATTTACAGGGAAAAAACACAACAATAACTGTTGGTTTTAGTTTCGGATTCTAGCTGAATGTAGTTTCGAATTTTATTTTTCTTTAAGTTCAAATGAAAAATCCTTTAATTATTGGCATAACCGGAGGTATTGGTAGCGGCAAAACCACTATGTCAAATCAACTTCGTGCGGAAGGTTTTTATGTGTATAATTCTGATTTAGAGGCTCGAAGGCTTCAAAATGAAAATCAGGAAATTCGACAAATGATGATTTCCATTTTTGGAAGTAATATTTACAATTCCGAAGGATTAGATAGACGCGCATTAGCAAAAATTGTTTTTGAAAATCGGGATTTGCTTAGCAAATTAAATGAGATTGTTCATCCTATACTCAGAGCTGATTTTAATGATTGGGTGTTGTTACATCAATCTGAGAAGATACTTTTTATTGAATCGGCAATTATGCTCGAAACCGGATTGAGTAAACTTGTTGATAAAGTTGTGTTAATGACAGCTTCTGAAAAAATCAGAATTGAACGGGTTATTAAACGCGATGCTTTAAGTATTGATGATGTAAAGGCCAGAATGTCCAATCAGCTTTCCGAAGAAGCTAAAATTAAACTTGCTGATATTATTATACATACTGATGATAATTTGCCTATGCAAAATAAAATGCAACAACTTTTGGCATCAATCCAATAAAATTTAAGCCACTAATTGTATAATTACCTTACAGGAGTTAGAATATAACTCTCATTTTCAAGTAATTTAATAATACCATTTTGACCCGGAAGGTGCAGAGCTCCAACTGCAATAAAACATGAAGATTCATGCAATAACTGTGCTAATTTTATAACCCATTTTTTATTTCTATCGTCAACCATTTTTCTAAATTCATCTTCGGTATAGTCGCTAATTGAAGTTTTTGTTTTCGAAAAAATGAGTAATTCATTCAGTTTCCCGGCTTTATATAGTTTATTTATGGTCAATAAATCTGTTGCCATCTTTTCATTTTGACGAATACTTTCAACCAACATTTCAGTTTGTCTTTCTAAACTTCCAGTATCAAAAAGTAAAGCAATTTGTTCTTCTATAGTTTCCAATCCAATTATTTTTTTGTCTTTTTCAGCAGACACAAGTTGAAAATAGGAATCGGATTGATTGTTTTCGCTAAATCCAGTTAATTTCTTGTATTTTTCCATTTCATACATACTTAAAATCATGGAAGGTTTAAGCATCGAAACTTCTTTTAATCCGATATTAAGTACAGCTTTCAATTCAGTATCAACGAGTTTGAAATCAGCTTGATTCAAAAAATCAGTTACTTTTTTGTTGGTTGGCATATATGCTGCCTGATGTATTTTCGTTGAGGTATCAATTCTGTTCAAAACAATTTCGCCCACAACTGTTTCGCTTTCGTTGAATACTTTGAATAATCCATTAATACTGTCCAGAAACTGAATAGGAATTAAATGATGAGTGCCAAATAAATAGGAGGGATGTTTAAGGTTTTTAGCACTAATTTTCCAAAGTAATTGAGCTTGTATAGAGCATATTGAAATAACTAATGAAATAAATAAAAAATTAATTTTTTTCATATGAAAATAAAGGTGTTAATAATAAAATTTAGAATTTATAGCCAACATAATCAGATTATTACATGAAAATGCGTTTTTATTAGTCATATTATTTTTTTTAGAATGAAATGAAATATGAACCCAATTTTACACAAAGATAGCTTTCAAATTCATAGCTTTTTCAATATTATTCATAATTTATGGATGATTATTTTTAAATTTTCAAAAATGATACTAAATATGCCCATAAGTATTACCTTTGCATAGATTTAAACTATATAGACATGACACTACAACAATTAGAATATGTAATGGCTTTAGAGAAAACGCGTCATTTTGTACGGGCAGCCGAGTTATGCGGTGTTACTCAACCCACATTAAGCGCTATGATTCAGAAACTTGAAGATGAGCTTGATTGTAAAATTTTTGACCGTTCAAGACAACCCATTGAAATTACTGAAATTGGAAAATTAATAATCAATCAGGCTCAAATTATACTATATCAGTCTAACCAGTTGAAAGAAAGTGTATTGTCTGTTAAAAATACCTTCACTGGTACTCTTAATCTTGCTATAATTCCTACCATTGCACCTTATTTATTGCCTCAATTTATTGCCTCGTTCAAAAATCTATACCCGGATATATTGCTTAAAGTCAGTGAGATGCATACAAGTACAATTATAGAAAAATTGCGTATTGCCGAAATTGATATGGCAATTCTTTCCACTCCGCTCGATGATCCTAAAATATTAGAAGTTCCACTTTATTATGAACGTTTTGTGGCATATATATCACCCTTCGAACCAATATATAGTTGTACTGAACTTTCAGCCAGCGATATGCCGTTGGATAAACTTTGGGTGCTCGAAGAAGGACATTGTTTAAGGAATCAGGTGTTTAATTTTTGCATCGAGAAGCCTGTTCAATCTTCAACTTACGAAGCCGGTAGTATTGATACATTAGTTAAAATTGTTGATTTAAATGGTGGTTATACTGTAATTCCGGAATTACATATAGATTTGCTTAATGATAAACAAAAATTGAATTTGCGTGAAGTGGTAAAACCCGAAGCCACCCGTGAAATATCGCTGGTAATTCGTCACGATTTTGTGAAGGAAGCTGCATTAAATGCTGTGGCTGAGTGTATTAAGCAAATTATACCATTACACATGCTTGATGCTCGGTTGAAGAAATTTGCAATAAAATTATAGTTAAGATTTGATTTTTTTCTGTATTATTTAATTGTTTATTTTATTGTAAAATTGCGTTGAATCACTATTTTTCGTCCATTAGTTAATTAAAAAATACTTTCATATTTTACAAAAATTTATGTAATCATTTAAAATGAAAACTCCCGAATTATTCAAATTCAGGAGTTTCGTTTTAAAATTTTAAGCTTTAAGCTTATTTTTTATCAGCAGCTTTTTTTACTTCTGTTTTTTTGTCACAAGCTTTGTCGCATTTTTTGTCAGCTGCTTTAGCATCTTTACAGCATTTATCGCCTGCTTTTTTGTCTTTACAACATTTTTCAGTATCTTTTTTATCACATTTAGTTTCAGTTTTTGCTTTTTCAGCTTTAACTGCTGGGGCTTGTGCCGACAATGAAGTAGCAGCTACAAAAATCGCGATAAGCGATAGAATGGCAATTCTTTTTTTCATTTTTAGTTGTGTTTAATTGTTTGTTGTTAAATTGTGGGTAATTAAATTTTTGGTAAAGATATAATTTTTAAAATTAATGACAAAAGCAAATTTTATTTTTTTTGTAAGATTCATTTATTTTCAAATAATGTACTCAATTCTCATACAATCAAATATTTAT
>CAZEEB010000110.1:0-7341 GCA_964511245.1 uncultured Paludibacter sp. | reverse complement strand
CACGGCTCTGAACACTCTTTCCCTACACGACGCTCTTCCGATCTCTTTCAATGCTGGCATAGCTACCAGTCCGGCACTGTCGCCCACAATCATGGCATTGTCGGTATATAATTTAGGAATTGAATACCAGCCTCCTTCGGGTAATGTTTTTGCACCGTACTCAACCAGTTTTCCGCCTTTCAGAAATTTGGCAATAAACGGATTTGTTTTCCACGCCTGTAATGCGTCATGAGCATCGAAAGTAGGATCTTCGTATTCAAGACCGATAACCAACCCTACAGCCACTTTATTATCTTTCAGTCCGTAAACGAAACCACCACCGAATTCTTTCAAATTCAAGGGATAACCCATGGTGTGGTAAACTTCGCCGGGTTTGATATTACCTTCAGGCACACTCCACAATTCTTTTACACCCAGGGAGTAAATCTGACAGTTTTTGTCTTTTTCCAAATCATATTTAGCAATCAGTTGTTTAGCCAGACTACCGCGTGTACCTTCAGCAAAAATGGTCAGTTTTGCTTCAATACGCGTTCCGGGCTGGAAGTTTTCCATTTCATGACCGTGGTGATCCACACCGGTATCAATGGTTTTTGCACCTATTACTTTTCCGTCTTTGTACAGAATTTCACTGACTGAAAATCCGGTATAAATTTCCACGCCTTTTTCTTCGGCTTTGCTAGCCAAAAAGCGACAAACCTGACCCAACGAAGCGGTGTAATTACCCGCATTGCTCATATATGGTACATGAACCGGCAATTTAAACGAACCATTTTCGCTTAGCAAAACGGTTGAATCGGTTGCTACTTTGGCGTTGAATGGAATTTCGCTGAAATCAACATCCGGTAGTAAACTTTTGAAAACATCGGCTTTAATTACGGCACCCGAAATGATGTGACTTCCAATGGAACTTCCTTTTTCAATCAGAAGAATCCTTTTGTTCAGTCCTTTTTGTTTCAATGTGTCCGCCAGATGAATTGAAGTTGCCAAGCCCGAAGGGCCGCCTCCAATAATTAAAATGTCCGTTGAAACGGTTTCAACATTACTCATTATGATTGTGTTTAAAATTAATTATGTATTGAAAAACTGTTTTTGTTTTGACTTTTCAATATAAATCACAAAAGTATAATAATTTTATCAGCAATAAAAGAATTATTTCAGTAATGAATTGATAAAAAAACCTAAATAATGAACTTTTATCTAACTAAAAGCATTTGACAATCAAATCATTTAAGAATAAACCTTCGTATTTTTTCCGTACCTTTGCACAAAATCGTATCTGTCAGGTTTATGTTTAAACTTGTGAAATATAAATGGATGCGAGTAATATTCTATGACATTTGATAAATTAGATCTTATAGAGCCGATCTTAAACGCTCTCCAACACGAAGGCTACACTCAGCCAACTCCCATTCAAGAAATTGCTATTCCCATTGTACTTCAAGCTAAAGACTTATTAGGATGCGCGCAAACCGGCACCGGAAAAACAGCTGCTTTTGCAATTCCTATTTTACAACTTTTGTATAAAACCCGCGAAAACGACAAAATTCATCGAAAAATAAAGGTTTTAATCGTTACACCAACACGCGAACTTGCCATTCAAATTGGCGAAAGTTTTGCTGCTTACGGTCGATATCTCCGCTTTCGACACGCAGTAATTTTTGGTGGCGTACCTCAAAATCCTCAGGTAAATGCCTTGAAAGCCGGTGTTGATATTTTGATTGCCACGCCAGGCCGATTGCTCGATTTGCAAAGCCAGGGCTATGTAAAACTCAACGAACTGAGCATTTTTGTACTCGATGAAGCGGATCGAATGCTCGATATGGGTTTTATCCACGATGTAAAAAAGTTGATTAAACTGATTCCTGCAAAACGTCAATCCTTGTTTTTCTCGGCCACTATGCCCGATTCAATTCGTGTGTTGGCAGGAACTATTCTGACAAATCCGGAAGAAGTGGCTGTTACGCCCGTTTCAACTACTGCCGAAACCATTCAGCAGGAATTATATTACGTGGAAATGGCAGATAAAAAAGATTTATTAATACACATTTTGCAAGATAAAAAAATTGCCACTGCACTGGTATTTACACGCACTAAGCATGGTGCAGATAAAGTTCAACGAATATTGACAAAAGCCAATATTAAAACGGAAGCAATTCATGGCAACAAATCCCAAAATGCCCGACAGAATGCTTTACGCAACTTTAAAGAACGTACAACGCGGGTGTTGGTAGCTACCGACATTGCTGCCCGTGGTATTGATATTGACGATTTGAATTTGGTAATTAATTACGAAATTCCCAATATCCCTGAAACGTATGTTCATCGCATTGGGAGAACCGGTAGGGCCGGTCTTGACGGTAAAGCTATCTCATTTTGTGATGTGGAAGAACTGGAATATCTGCATGATATTCAGAAACTTATTTCGATAGAAATTCCGGTTGTAAAAGGTCATCCTTATGAAGCTCAGCATGAGCTTACCGCACGAAAATCGAAAATTAAACCGAAAGTATCACAACATGGCAAAGGCTCGGGAATAGACCCAGGCAAAGGAAAACGCCGTAATTCAAATAAATCAATACCAACTCAATCCGTTGTTTCGCTAGAATCAAAAAAAATGAATTCTGAAAAAAAAGTGTTTATTTTAAAACCTTAAAAAATATCCTCGCTTCAAAATCTATTAGATTAATTTCTGTATATTATTTCAGTTTTTAATTAATTTAATGCATATAAAACCACTTATTAAAACATTTTCATTTTTTAGTTGTTTGAACTGATTAATTGACAACTTGTTGTAAAAATTACTCAATCAATTTAACAGTATAGAAATGATAGTAAAATCTAAAATGCGTGGTTTCATTAGTTTGACTGCACACCCAAAAGGTTGTGAGCAAAATGTAATAAATCAAATAGAATATATAAAATCCAAAGGAAAAATTTCCGGAGCAAAAAAAGTATTAATAATTGGAGCTTCAACCGGATTTGGATTGGCTTCACGCATAAGCAGTGCATTTGGTTCAGATGCTGCTACAATTGGCGTTTTTTATGAAAAAGAACCCCAACCTGAAAAAACCGCTTCATCAGGTTGGTATAATTCTGCCGCATTTAGTAAAATAGCTCATAATTCGGGATTATATGCCAAAAGTATAAATGGCGATGCATTCTCTGATAGTATTAAAGCAAAAACAATAGATTTAATTAAAGCTGATTTAGGTCAAGTTGACATGATTGTGTACAGTTTGGCTTCTCCAGTGAGGGTACATCCGGTTACAGGTATTACTCATCGCTCTGTTTTAAAGCCTATTGGTCAGTCATATAGTAATAAAACAGTTGAGTTTCAAACCGCTAAAGTTACCGAAATAACGATCGATCAGGCATCAGAAATTGAAATTGAAAATACTGTGGCAGTAATGGGTGGCGAGGATTGGGAAATGTGGATTGATGCTTTAGAAAATGCTGGAGTGCTAGCTCCAAATGCATTGACCATTGCGTATTCATATATTGGACCATCTGTTACCGAACCTATATACAGAAAAGGCAGCATTGGTAGAGCCAAAGACCACTTAGAGGATACTGCAAAAAAAATGACCGAAAAACGTTTTAAAAATGGATTTCGAGCCTATGTGTCTGTTAATAAAGCGCTTGTAACTCAGGCAAGTTCAGCAATACCGATTATCCCTTTGTATATTACGGTACTTTTTAAGGTAATGAAAGCTAAGAAAATTCATGAAGGCTGTATAGAACAAATTCAACGATTATATGCTGAAAAACTATTCAGCGGTTCAAACGTGCCAGTTGACCAAGCAGGTAGAATCAGAATAGATGATTGGGAAATGCGAGAAGATGTTCAGGATGAAATGAAACAGATTTGGGAAGTAATATCCACTGAAAACATTCATAAAATTGGAGACCCTTGCGGTTATACGCGTGATTTCAGAAATTTATTTGGTTTTGGGATAAAGCGTGTTGATTATCATCTTGACGTTGATGAAATGGTTGAAATAGAAGGACTTGTGTGATTTTTTTGTTTCGTTCGTTTCCTGTCTTTTGCCTTTCTCCGATTTAAATCAAGAATTTGTCAATAACAATTTTTACTATCACTAATTTCACATTTATTATTGTAAAACAATTTAAAGTAAACGTCTTAAATGTTAAATACAAATAATCAATTGACTTAGCTTATTGAAATGTAGTAAATAATGGACAAAAAAATCTATCTTTGTCTTCAATTTAAATTATAGCATTATCAATAATATAGCATGAAACATAAATTAATTATCCCACTGATTATCTTGTTGTTGACAACTTTCAATGCATTAAATGCACAAACAAAAAAAGAGTTTCAAAAAAAGAAAAATGTAGTGAGTCTCGATTCAGTATTTTTCAAAAAATTAACTAATCGATTGGAGATTGGCTATAATAATCCAGCTCAATGGGGTTTAAGTACAAATACAACATACTTTAATGGCGTGAAAATTGGATTGACAACCGACTTTCAGCTATCTAAAAATATGAGTTTACTAACCGGTGTTTTGTATAATTTGGCTTATTCTGATAAACTTCAAATGAATCCAAGCTCTATAAATTACTTAACATACGGGCATTTCATCAATATCCCTGTGCAATTTTTCTATAATTTGCCGGTATCTAATAATTTTAAATTTTTTGGATTTGCTGGACCGGCTTTGAATATAGGTTTGTCTCAATTTCAGGGAACAATGTCAACTGTAAGTACTATAAAAACAACTTATACCGATTTATATAAATCAAATTTGAACCAGTTAGATCTTCAGATAAGTGTTGGTGGCGGTTTGCAATGGAATAAATATCAACTTAAAGCCGGCTATGATTACGGTCTGTTAAATATTAATCGTTTGTCAACCGGTAATATTTATCAAAAAGGCTGGTATATTTCACTTGCAGTTACTTTGTAGTATTTCTTTGCATATATTCAGTCAATGCAACTTTATTCTGTATTCCAAAAACATCCAAATATTTGTACCGATAGCAGGAATTGTCCGGTCGGTTCAATATTTTTTGCACTTAAAGGCGACAATTTCAATGCGAATGCCTTTGCACTTTCAGCTTTGGAAAAGGGTTGTGCTTTTGCGGTGGTGGATGAATTAGAATTTGCTATTGATGAACGTTTTATTTTAGTCGAAAATGTTCTGAAAAGCTTACAACAACTAGCTTCTTATCATCGACGACAGCTTGGAACAACGATTATCGGTATTACCGGGACGAATGGTAAAACCACCACCAAAGAATTAATTGCTTCGGTGCTATCTGTCAAATTTAATATTCTTTACACGCAGGGAAATCTGAATAATCATATCGGTGTTCCGCTTACTTTGTTGAAAATCAAACCGGAGCATGAACTAGCTGTTGTGGAAATGGGTGCAAATCATCCGGGTGACATTAAAGAATTAGCCGAAATTGCACAACCTGATTACGGAATTATTACCAATGTGGGGAAAGCGCATCTCGAAGGTTTTGGGTCATTTGAAGGTGTAATGAAAACCAAGGCTGAATTGTACGATTACATTCAACAGTCAGGAAGAAACATTTTTTTGAATGCAGATAATCAGTATTTACAAGAAATGGCACAGAATTCGCTGATATTCAAAAAAATAAGTCCCGTTAAATATTCTCTCGATACTGTTTTGGAAGACGTTTCAGTAAGAGGAAATATTACAAATTGTTCGCCATTTCTCGAAATGGAATGTAAGACTAACGCTGATATATTCCGTATTAAAACGAAGCTGATTGGTTCCTATAATGCTGAAAATGTGTTAGCTGCAGTAACTATCGGGCATTTTTTCGGAATGCCAGATGAACAAATTCAGGTTGGACTCGAAAAATATACACCCAACAATAATCGCTCACAACTTACTGTGACGGAACGAAATAAGCTGGTGGTAGATGCCTATAATGCGAATCCAACGAGCATGAAAGCGGCTATTTTGAACTTTGCACAAATGAACGTGCAGGCTAAAACCCTGATTTTGGGCGATATGCTCGAATTGGGCGAATATAGCCTAAAAGAACATCAAAATATTGTAGATTTAGTGCAACAAAACCATTTTTCAAATGTGTTTTTAGTGGGTAAAAATTTTATAAACACTCAAAATCCATTTCAATGTTTTGTGAATGTTCAGGGATTAAGTGATTTTTTAGATAATAATCCAATTATTGATAATTTTGTTTTAATAAAAGGCTCTAGAGCTATAAAACTCGAAAGTATTTTATCAAAACTTTAAAATGAATAGTTAAATTATGGATACAGCTCAAAAACGAAATTTCAGTATTATTACCGCGGCATCAATCATCATTGTAATTCTTGGATTTGCGGTGTTTTATTTTATGAATAAAGCCCGACAAACTGAAACTGAAATGCAGGAAATGACTCAGATGATGAATTTTGAGAAGGAACAGGTTCAAAAAGAATATGCCAATTTAAATCAGGAATTTGAAGGTATCACGTCCAATATTAAAAATGATTCACTTGTAAAACTGTTGCAGGACCAGAAAAGCAAAGTTCAGCAATTACTTGAAGAATTGCGAATTACAAAATCAACAAATGCTAAAAAAATAGCTCAGTTAAAACAAGAACTTGCCACAGTGCGAAAAGTAATGATTCAATATGTAAATCAAATCGATTCGTTAAATACGGTAAATAAAGTTCTTAAAACCGAAAATGTAGAAGTTCATAAAAAATTTAAAGCAGCAACTGAAACTGTACAACAATTATCCAAAGATAAAGAGTCACTAAATCAGGTGGTTACAAGAGCTTCGATTCTTGAAATAACCGGATTTAAAATGATTCCGCTAAGCAGTAATGGCAAAAAAACGGGTTGGTTTTCTCAAACAGCAACTTTACAATTTAATTATACAATAGCTAAAAATGTAACATCTCAACCTGGTGAAAAAGTAGTTTATCTTCGAATTACAAGACCCGATGATGATATTTTAACTAAAAATGCATCGAATGTCTTTAAATTTGAAAATAAAAATATTGGCTATTCCGTAATGAAGAAATTTGAATATACCGGCGAAGCATTAAATGATATAATGTATTGGAAAGTTGCTGAAATTTTGCCAAAAGGGAATTATAAGGCTGACTTTTTTGTCGATGGTAATCGGATTGGCAGTTTTTCATTTGTTTTTGAAAAATAACGATAAAAAAAAGATACGTGTCTCAAAGTCATAAATTTACCCGCGATTCTGAATCAATTGCTTTCGACCTTAAACATCGAAATACAATAAAATTCAATATAGCTCGCTACGATACAGCAGTGAGATCGGAAGAGCACACGTCTGAACTCCAGTCACCTGAAGCTATCT
>CAZEEB010000109.1:0-7433 GCA_964511245.1 uncultured Paludibacter sp. | reverse complement strand
GATAGCTTCAGGTGACTGGAGTTCAGACGTGTGCTCTTCCGATCTAGAATTTATATCCGGTGGCTTCCATTTGTGGCAACCAACTGATATCGGCACCTTTGGCAAAAGTTGCAACTGTGTTTTCAGAAAAAACAATTGTTGAACCTAGAAAAATAAATGCTGATAAAATAAGCAATTTAATTGATTTCATAACAGTTTGATTTTTAGTTGATTTATGATTTTTCCACAATGGCAATTTCTTCATCCGTCAGTCCGTATAGGCTGTAAACCATGCAATCAATTTCGATGTCGGTGCTTTCAATTTGGGCTTTAATGCTCAGAGCTTGTGTGGTTTCGTGCTGGAAATAGCTTTGTAATTATCAAAAGCAGCTTGCAAGACTTGCTTATCAATTGTTTTAAGGTATTTAGTTATAACTGAAGTTTGGAAAAGCATACATAATAGAGTTATGGTTTTGGAAAGGTCAAAGATAGAAAAAAGTATTTATCTGTTAATCATTTTTGACGAAAAATTTCAATTTCAATTTTCAAACTTTTTCCTTACATTTGTGACGCATAAAATTTAAAACTAAAATCTATTTAAAATGGCTGTTATTAAACCTTTTAAAGGTATTCGCCCTCCTCAGAACCTGGTTGAAAAAGTGGCTTCACGCCCATACGATGTGTTAAACTCAGAAGAAGCACGCATTGAAGCTGTGGGAAATCCCATGTCATTGTACCATATAATAAAACCCGAAATTGATTTTGAACCCGGTACGGATGAACATTTGGAAAAAGTATACCAAAAAGCAGCCGAAAATTTTACAAAATTTCGTACTGAAGGCTGGTTGGTGCAGGATGAAGTTGAAAAATACTATGTGTATGCTCAAACTATGAATGGAAAAACACAATACGGATTGGTGGTTTGTGCAAGTGTGGACGATTACTTGAACGAAAATATTAAAAAACATGAACTAACCCGCCGCGATAAAGAGGAAGACCGCATGAAACACGTAAGGGTAAATAATGCCAATATAGAACCTGTGTTTTTTGCCTATCCCCATCAGGACGAATTGGATGCTATTGTGGCAGAAACTATTAAATCAACACCAATTTATGATTTTGTGGCGCAGGGAGATGGCTTTGGTCACCATTTTTGGATTATTGATAAGGCTGAAACCATAAAACGGATTACCAAACTTTTTGCCGGAATTCCGTCGCTTTACATTGCCGATGGTCATCACCGTAGCGCGGCTGCAGCGTTGGTTGGTCTCGAAAAACGTAAAGCCAATCAAAATCATATTGGAAATGAAGAGTATAATTATTTTATGGCTGTTTGTTTTCCTGATAATCAATTGAATATTATAGATTATAACCGTGTGGTAAAAGATTTAAATAATCTTAGCGATGAAGAATTTTTGGATAAATTGTCGGTTAATTTTGATATTGAATTACAACATTCGGATATTTACAAACCAAATAAATTACATAATTTTGCGTTGTATTTGTCGGGCAAATGGTATTCGCTAACAGCCAAAGTCGGAACGTACAACGATAATGACCCAATTGCCGTATTGGATGTGACTATTTCATCAAATTTAATTTTAGACGAAGTTCTTGGTATTAAAGACCTTAGAACTGATAAACGTATCGATTTTGTAGGCGGAATACGTGGGTTGGGCGAATTAAAAAAACGAGTTGACAGCGGCGAAATGCGTGTGGCTCTGGCATTATTTCCGGTATCGATGAAACAGCTTATTGATATTGCCGATTCGGGCAACATAATGCCCCCTAAAACCACTTGGTTTGAACCAAAGTTACGCTCCGGATTGGTAATTCACGAATTGATTTAAATTAAAAAAAACAAAGATTAGGAACCAATTTTAACCCAAATTAAATGCGCTATAAACTAACAATTCCTGTTTTAATACTAAGTATAATTCTGTTGGCAGGATGTGGAATTGGTGCGCGCATAAATAAAGCCAACAAACGCTTTGAAATTGGAGAATACCATGGTGCTTCTGAATTATATAAACGAATATATTCAACACTAACTACCAAAGATAAAGCATTGAAGGGAAAAATTGCATTTCGTCAAGCCGAATGTTACAGTCTCACAAATCAGGGTAGAGCCGAGCAAGCCTATCAAAATGCCATTCGAAATAATTACACGGATTCGCTGGTTTATCTTCATTATGCTCAAGTACTTCAAAAAGCCGGAAAATATACCGAAGCAATTAAAAATTACGAGTTAGCATTAAAAAATGACAGTTCAAATATTCTTGCTTTAAACGGGATTATAGCCTGTAAGAACAGTAGTAATTTAACAAATAATCAGAACCGATATGTTGTAAAACGCTCCGTTGATTTTAATTTACGTAAAACATCCAATTTCTGTCCTTCATTTGTTGGAGCAAGTGCCGATATGATTGCATTTACGTCTACCCGCCCTGCCGACAAAAAAATAGTACAAAAAAGCAGTGCAATAACCGGTTTGCCAAATAATGATATTTTTGTGAGCCGAAAAAATTCAGCAGGCAAATGGGAAGTACCCGAAGTAATAGAAGGTGAGATAAATACAATTAACGACGAAGGAGTAAGTTCATTTACCACCGATGGCAAACTTATGTTTTTTACACGTTCACCCTATGTGGCTGATGGTGCCAGAGGAACAGAAATACTTTCGTCGAACCGTGCCGGTGGAACATGGAGCAAACCACAAAAAATTAAGATTTTCAATGATAGTACCATTTCAGTAGCACATCCGGCAATTTCGCCTGACGGACAAACCCTCTATTTTGTTTCTGACAACAAAAAGGGATTGGGCGGAAAAGACATTTGGAAAGCCACGTTGGTAAATGGAGAATGTAAATATATTGAAAATTTAGGTCAAAATATTAACACTTCGGGTGATGAAATGTTTCCTACGGTAGGAAATGATGGCACTTTGTATTTCTCGTCTAATGGTCATATTGGTTTTGGGGGTTTAGATATATTTAAAGCTATTCAGAAAAAAGATGGCGGATGGACGGTTGAGAATATGGGTTCGCCTATCAATTCAACGGCAGATGATTTTGGAATGACTTTCGAGGGTAAATCTCCCAAGGGCTATTTTAGCTCAAACAGAAATGAGAACAAAGGTATAGATGCAATTTGGAGCTTTGAATTGCCAGAATTGGCATACAGCATAGAAGGAAAAGTAACCGACGAAAAAGGTCTCGAAATACCGGATGCAGTTATCAAATTAATTAGTAATACTGGTGTAAATGCTCGGATTACGAGCAAAAAGGATGGGACATATCGCATTAAAATAGATAAAAACATGGAGTGTGTGATGCTCGCTTCGGCTCGCGGTTACCTAAATCAAAAAAACAGTATTTCTACTCAGGGGCTTATTGAAAGTAAAACATTTAATGTTAATTTCAAACTTTCTTCCATTTCAAAACCCATTCAAATTGAAAATATTTTTTACGAATCCGGAAAATGGGATTTAACTCCTGCATCTGAATCTGGCTTGCAGGTTTTAGTGAAATTACTAAACGATAATCCCAATATTACAATTGAAATAAGTGCCAATACCGACTATGTGGGAAGCAATGCCGACAATACAATATTATCTTCAAAACGCGCCAAATCGGTACTGGATTATCTGATTTCCAAAGGAATAGCTGCTGACAGACTTAGTTCGGTGGGCTATGGCGAAGAAAAACCTGTTATAGTAGATATTACGTTAGCTAAAAAATACAGTTTCCTAAAAGAAAACGATATTCTTAACGAGGAAATTATTTTGAAATTAAGACCCGAACAACAAGAAATAGCCAATCAGATTAATCGTAGAACTGAATTCAGAGTACTAAAAACAACCTATAAATTATATTAGGAAACAAGGATTTAAGCAAACGAAAAAAACAGTAATTGTTTATATAACTTATTTTTTTGATTATGTTTTGAATCTGGTCTGATTGTTTCCCTGTTTACTTGTCAACTAAAAATATGAAACAATATCTTGACTTATTACAACGTGTATTACTGGAAGGTGTACATAAAGAAGACCGTACGGGAACAGGCACAATTTCTGTTTTCGGACATCAAATGCGCTTTAACCTGGAAGAAGGTTTTCCATGTCTAAGCACTAAAAAACTTCATTTAAAATCGATAATTCATGAGCTTTTATGGTTTTTAAACGGCGACACGAATATTAAATATCTGACCGATAACGGCGTGCGAATTTGGAACGAATGGGCTGATGAAAATGGTGATTTGGGGCATATTTATGGTTACCAGTGGCGTTCGTGGCCAAATTATGATGGTGGACATATTGATCAAATTTCCGAAGTAATTGATGCAATTAAAAATAATCCCGATTCACGTCGAATAATTGTAAGTGCCTGGAATGTAGCGGACATTCCAAATATGAACTTGCCGCCATGCCATGCATTTTTTCAGTTTTATGTGGCAGAAGGCCGGTTGAGTTTACAACTTTATCAGCGGAGTGCCGATATATTTTTGGGTGTTCCCTTTAATATTGCCTCCTATGCGCTCTTACTTCAAATGATGGCACAGGTTTGCAATTTAAAAGCTGGTGATTTTGTTCACACCTTGGGGGATGCTCACATTTACACAAATCACTTGGAGCAAGTAAATCTTCAACTTTCGCGTACTCCAAAACCATTGCCAACAATGAAAATAAATCCTGAAGTGAAAGATATTTTTTCATTTCAAATTTCTGATTTTGAATTAACTGATTATGACCCTCATCCTCACATCAAAGGAATTGTGGCTGTTTAGATAACTTCAGAAAGTTTAAATAAACCAAATGCATATAGTTAAAACGGATTGTCGCAACAGATAGTCCGTTCTTTTTTTGTAGTTTTGTCAACCTCCTTAAATTAAACAGAAAGGATTAGCGAAAGCAAATAAAATTCTGATATTATGTCAAAAATTTCAATAATTGCTGCTGTAGCCGATAATCTTGCAATCGGAAAAATGAATAATCTACCCTGGCATTTGCCGGCTGATTTGAAACATTTCAAACAAATAACCACCGGCCATGCTGTTTTGATGGGAAAACGAACGTTTGAAAGTTTACCCAATGGACCACTTCCTAATCGAAAAAATATAGTTCTTACCTCCATTATGTCAGAAGGTGTAAACAAAGGATATTTTGAAGCCGATTCGCTTGAAGATGCAATATTTCTTTGCGAACATGAAGAACGTGTATTTATTATGGGTGGTGCTACGGTTTATCGTCAATGTATTGACAAAGTGGATTATATGTATATTACCTGGGTTCACGGTCATTTTTCAGCCGATACTTATTTTCCTGAAATCGACTTGAATAAATGGGAAGAAGTAGTACGAAACGATTTTGATGCCGACGAAAAAAACCCACACTCCTATTCTTTTGTCGAATACCGTCGAAAAAAATAATTTATCAAAAAGTATTTAATTAAAATCATCAAACTCAGGCTTAATGAAACGATTCGGCTTACTATTTAGCTTAATACTACTCGCCAATTTCAGTTTTTCAAATTTACTTTACGACATTTTGGATGGAAATTATAAGGTTAAACCTTTTGATTTAGCTCGTTCAATGGCCGATGGCAATACTTTTACGAAGCTGGTGAATAAAAAAGCAGTTGTAAAATATGATTATAAAACCGGAAAAACGCTGGATACACTTTTTAGTATTTCAGGTTTAAAAAATTCTGCAATAAAAGAATTTTCAGGCTATGAATTTAGTCCGAATGAGACCAAAATGCTCATTTATACAAATCAAAAATATCGGTATCGACGAAGTTTTACAGCTGATTATTATATTTATGATTTGAAACGAAAAGAGCTTACACCTTTATCGGATAATGGACAACAGGAAGTTCCGACATTTTCGCCCGATAGCCGCTACATTGCATTTGCAAGAGAGAACAATCTGTTTATGCGGAAACTTGAATTTAACACTGAAATTGCAATTACAAGCGATGGTGAGAAAGGAAGTATTATTAATGGAACACCTGATTGGGTATACGAAGAAGAATTTTCTGAAACTCGTTATTTTGAATGGAGTCCCGACAGTAAATTGCTTGCATTTGTGAAATTTGACGAATCAAAAGTTCCTCAGTTTACATTTCCAAAATACCTTTCAAAATCGGATAACAAAACCGATTTAGTACTTCAACCCGAATTTTACAATTACAAATATCCACAAGCCGGACAAAACAATTCTGTTGTAAGTGTTTGTGTGTATGATGATTATTACAAGTCAATAAAAACTATGCAAATTGGAAAAACGGATGCTGACTTTTATGTGCCAAGAATAAAATGGACAAATTCAGCCAATCAACTTGCCGTTTTTAAACTGAACCGAAACCAAACCCGGTTGGAAATGTATTTTTCCAATCCACGATCCACCTTATCTAAACTTATTTTGCAGCAAGAAGAGAAGTATTATACTGATTACCAAAACATTGACAATATTCAGTTTAGTAGCGAGAATCAGTATTTTTTTCTTTTAAGTGAAAAAGATGGTTATCGTCATATTTATCAATACCAAATCAATGGCACACTAATCAAACAATTAACTAAAGGAAATTGGGATGTGACTGAATTTTATGGGTTTGATGAAAAAAAACAACTTGTATATTTTCAGTCATCTGAAACTTCGGAACTTCAGCGCGATATTTTCTCAGTCGATTTAAAAGGATATAAAACACGATTAACCGATGGCAAAGGCTTTCATTCGGCGAGTTTCAACTCAACTTTCACTTATTTTGTTGATAATGCTTCAAGCCTTACAACCCCCTCCATATATAGCTTGCGTAATGCGATAGGCTTATCAATCAGAGTATTGGATGATAATGAAAAAGTAGCGTCTAACTTTAAAAAATTAAACTTGCCGCAAAAACAATTTTTTAGCTTCTCAAATTCGGAAAAAATAAAACTTAACGGTTGGATACTAAAACCTGTAAATTTTGATGAAACGAAAAAATATCCACTCTTACTGCTGCAATACAGTGGACCAAACTCGCAAGAGGTTATTGATAAATGGAAAGTTGATTGGGAGTACTATATGGCATCAAAGGGCTATGTGGTGGCTTGTGTAGATGGAAGAGGCACCGGTGCTCGAGGTGCAGAATTCAGAAAATGCACTTATCAGCAATTAGGTATCTTGGAAACGAAAGATCAGAATGAGGCAGCCATTTATTTGGGAAAACAGAATTATATTGATAAAAACAGGATAGGAATCTGGGGCTGGAGTTACGGAGGTTTTATGACCTTAATGTGCATGTCATCTGGCGAAAATCTATATAAAGCAGGTATTGCAGTTGCTCCGGTAACCGATTGGCGCTTTTATGACTCATCCTATACCGAAAGATTTATGCGTACTCCACAAGAAAATTTTAAAGGATATGACCTTTCATCGGCCTTGCAACGGGCTGACAAACTTGAAGGCAAATTAT
>CAZEEB010000108.1:0-7440 GCA_964511245.1 uncultured Paludibacter sp. | reverse complement strand
AAAAATACAACCCCATTTTAAAGAAATACACAGTTCATAAAGAAATTAAATAATACTGAATCATGGCAAAGAAAGCGGTAGCATCTCTCCAAAAAGGTGAAGGTCGTGCATTCGCAAAGGTTATTAAGATGGTGAAATCACCTAAAACCGGTGCGTATATGTTCCAAGAAGAAATAGTACATAACGATAAAGTGAAAGATTTTTTTGTAAAATAATTCGGAATCGTTCTTAAAAATAATAAGAATCCTCTCATTGAATAAAATGAGAGGATTTTTTTTGCGGTTTGCTCAAAAAAAAGGTTTAATTTTGTAAGCTAATTTGTAATGTGCTAATTATGAATTATTAATTGTAAATTGTGAATTAAAACAAATGGGATTATTTAATTTTTTTAGTAAAGAAAAAAAGGAAACTCTTAATCAGGGATTATCAAAAACCAAAGAAAGTGTTTTTTCAAAATTGACCCGTGCAGTAGCCGGAAAATCAAAAGTGGATGATGAGGTTCTGGATAATTTGGAAGAAGTATTAATTACTTCGGATGTAGGTGTGGAAACTACTCTGCGGATTATTGAACGTATTGAAAAACGTGTTTCACGTGATAAGTTTGTAAATACCGACGAATTGAATTCAATTTTGAAAGAGGAAATTGCTGCATTACTTGCTGAAAATAATTCAGATTCAGCTTCGGGTTTTGATGCTGAATTACCATCCAAACCTTACGTAATTATGGTTGTAGGTGTGAATGGAGTTGGTAAAACAACCACTATAGGAAAACTTGCACACCAATTTACTAAGGCAGGTAAAATTGTATATTTAGGAGCTGCCGATACATTTCGTGCTGCCGCTGTGGATCAATTGGTTATATGGGGGGAGCGGGCAGGAGTACCTGTAATTAAACAAAAGATGGGCGCAGATCCTGCTTCGGTGGCATACGATGCAATCGCTTCAGCGAAAGCAAACAATGCAGATGTAGTGATAATCGATACTGCCGGAAGACTTCATAATAAAATTAATTTAATGAACGAGTTGACCAAAATCAAAAATGTAATGCAGAAGGTTGTGCCGGATGCACCCCATGAGGTTTTGTTAGTATTGGATGGCTCTACCGGACAAAATGCATTTGAACAAGCCAAGCAATTTACAAAAGCCACCGAAGTTAGTGCATTGGCAATCACAAAATTAGATGGAACTGCTAAAGGTGGTGTGGTAATTGGAATTTCTGACCAATTCAAAATTCCTGTAAAGTATATTGGTTTGGGTGAAGGAATAGATCATTTACAGGTATTTGACAGGAATGAATTTGTAGCATCGTTATTTGAATAAAATATCTAAATCCCTATAACGGGAAACTTTAAGTAATTATAAAATTAAATATATTTTCTATTGAAACGTTCAGTTAATAAAGGTACTGTCGATGTTGTAACACTGGGTTGTTCAAAAAACTTGGTTGATTCCGAACAATTGATGCGACAATTTGATGCTTTGGGATATAAAGTCAGGCATGATGCCGAAAATCCAAATGGAGAAATTGTCATTGTAAACACATGTGGATTTATAGGTGATGCCAAAGAAGAAAGTATAAACACAATATTGCAATTTGCTGAATTACGAAAAAAACAAAAAATTCAAAAACTTTTTGTGATGGGCTGCTTGTCAGAACGTTACATGAAAGATTTAAAGATTGAAATTCCTGAAGTTGATAAGTTTTACGGGAAGTTTAACTATACTGACATTTTGAAAGAAATAGGGCAGGAGTATCGTGCCGATTTGCGTTTGGAGCGAACATTAACTACTCCGGGGCATTATGCCTATCTGAAAATTTCGGAAGGTTGTAATCGTACTTGTTCCTATTGCGCCATACCGGTTATTACTGGCAAACACCGTTCCCGATCGATGGATGATATCGAAAATGAAGTGAAAGGTTTGGTTGCACTAGGAGTTAAGGAATTTCAGGTAGTAGCTCAAGATTTATCTTCATACGGACTTGATAAATATAAAACACAAAAATTAGCAGAATTAATTGCTCGTTTATCCGACATAAATGGAGTTGAATGGTTGAGACTGCATTATGCATATCCTTCACATTTTCCTGATGGCATTTTAAAGGTAATGCGTGAACGTGAAAATGTATGTAATTACCTTGATATAGCATTGCAGCATATTAGTAACCCAATGTTGCGTAAAATGCGACGTGAAATAACGAAAAGCAAGACCATCGATTTATTGAAAAAAATCAGGGAAGAAGTTCCTGGAATTCATCTTCGTACCACTATGTTACTTGGTCATCCGGGCGAAACTGAGGCAGATGTAGAAGAGCTGAAGGAATTTATTCGAGATATGCGTTTTGAGCGACTTGGTGCTTTTGCGTTTTCAAACGAGGAAAGTACATACGCTTATAATTATTACGAAGATGATATAGCACAAGTAATTAAGGAGCAACGGGTTGCAGAGATAATGGCTATTCAACAGAAAATTTCTGACGAAATAAATCAACAAAAAATCGGACAAACTCTGAAAGTGATTATCGACCGAAAAGAAGAGGATTATTTTGTGGGAAGAACAGAATTTGATTCGCCTGAAGTTGATCCCGAAGTGTTAATTCCGATTAATACAAAAGGAATAAAAACCGGAGAGTTTTATAACGCAAAAATTGTAGATGCAACTGATTTTGATCTTTATGGGATATGAAAAATCTTTTTTTCTTGTAACTTTTAATTTGTAATTGTTTATGAATCACAAAGAATTAATTGCTGCTATGGCAATGAAAATGAATGCACCGAAATCGGTTGTAGAAGATTTACTCGAAAAAACCATTTCTACCTGCAATGAATTGTTAATCGAAGGTAAATCAATTGGTTTTCAAAGTTTTGGAAACTTTGAAATAAGAAAAAAGGAAGAACGACTTTCCGTTCATCCATCAACTCAAATTCGAACACTGGTTCCACCAAAATTAGTTGTGTACTTTAAACAAAGTAATATTCTGAAAGAAAAACTTAAAGATTTACCACATTATGAGTAAAGATAAAGTGTCATCGCAAGAAATTATTGACCAAGTTACAGCTAAAAGCCAGATAAGTAAACGTGCTGCTGAAGAATTTATTAAAGTGTTTATTTCTACGGTTGAGGATGCTTTATTAGTTGGCGAAGTAGTTAAAATTAAGAATTTTGGAACTTTTAAATTGCAATGGAATGAAGCTCGGAAAAGTGTAAATGTGCAAACGGGTGAAGACATTGTAATTGCAGGCTACTATAAAGTAAATTTTACAGCTGAAACCATTTTGCGTGATCAGATTAACGAACCATTTGCACATTTAGAAGCAGTTCAATTAAACGGCGAAAAAATTGAAAAAGCCTTTGAGTTTGAGCCAATTTTAGATCCTTTACGAACATTAAATGAACAAGCAACCGAAATCAGAGGTCTTTTGGATGAAATACAAGGACTATCATCAACAATTGAATCAGCGGTGGTTGAAAATGAAAATGCTAAAACTGATAATCAAATACTTGTAGATGAAATTGAAACAGAAATAGCAACAGAGTTAAAGCCTAATTTGAATCAGGATTCAAATATAAATGAAACTGCTAATTTAGTTGAGCCTGATAAAACTTCATTGCCTTTAGAAATTGAAAATGATGTTGCACCTACTTTGGTTTTGTCTGAACCAATAACAGAAACTAAAATAAAAGAACCAAAAAGACATAAAATTAGGACTTGGATACTTATTCCGATATTAGCGATATGTGTTATTTTTGTAGGTCTTTATTTTTCGTATGCGCCTGCTAAACAAACAGTTGATACAGCAACACTTTCAATTTGTAAATTAGCCGATAAAGTAAAATTTACTGAAATTATAAATTCAATTTCAGATTGGATTTCGCCAAAACCAAAGAAAGCAATTGAACCCATTACAGTTATTGTTCCAAAGGATACTTCATCTGTTGACACGATTTCAAAAAAAAATGAGATTGATAGTTTGCAAATTTTGTTTGACAATCCACGCATTTTTTCTGAATATCTTGGTTCAGAACGTATTCATACCGGAAGTAGATTAACAATGATATCGAAACGTTATTATGGAAAAAAAGAATTTTGGGTTTATATATATGAAGCTAACAGGGAATTAATTTCCAATCCTGATGATATTCCTGTAGGTACTTTGATAAGAATTCCGAAAATTGATGCAAGGTTAATTGATGCTTCAAATCAGCGTTGTTTACAAAAAGCAAAGGAGCTTCACGATATTTATATAAAATAAAATTTGACTTGAATAAATATTAATATTTACAAAAGTTCTGCAATTTTTACATTTGCAGAACTTTTTTTATTCAAAATAAATTAAAAATTGAGTGTAAAACCATAACTTAAAAGTTTCTATCATTAATAATCTAAATACAGGTTAATAGTTATTAAATCAGCGATTTAGCTGTCTAATAAATACTATATTTGTTCCTCGAAAATTAAATAAATAAAAATCAAATTTATATGATTCAATCTGTTGATATTAGGGAACTTAATGAGCGCATAGAAAAGCAAAGTTCATTTGTAGACGCGCTAACCATGGGTATGGACAAGGTTATTGTTGGTCAAAAGCACCTTGTAGAGTCTTTGTTAATCGGTTTATTGTCGGATGGCCACATTTTGTTGGAAGGTGTGCCTGGTTTAGCTAAAACATTAGCCATCAAAACACTTTCGGACTTAATAAAAGCTGATTTTAGTAGAATTCAGTTTACACCCGATTTATTGCCTGCCGATGTGATTGGTACCATGATTTATAGTCAAAAGAAAGAAGAGTTCAGCATTAAAAAAGGACCAATTTTTGCAAATCTGGTTTTAGCCGACGAAATAAATCGTGCTCCTGCAAAAGTACAAAGTGCATTACTTGAAGCAATGCAAGAACGACAGGTAACGATTGGTGAGCATACTTACAAGCTGGATGAACCTTTTTTGGTTATGGCAACCCAAAATCCTATTGAACAGGAAGGTACGTATCCATTGCCCGAAGCACAGGTTGACCGTTTTATGTTGAAAGTGATAATTAATTATCCAAAGAAAGAAGAAGAAAAATTAATCATTCGTCAAAATTTGTTGAAAGATAAACCAACAGTATTGCCAATTCTTTCACCAAAAGATATTATTGAAGCCAGAGATGTGGTTCGTCAGGTATATATCGACGAAAAAATTGAACGTTATATAGTTGATATAGTTTTTGCTACCAGGTATCCACAAGAGTATGGCTTGGATGCATTAAAAGATATGATTTCGTTTGGAGCTTCACCCCGAGCATCCATAAATTTAGCTTTGGCAGCACGTGCATATGCATTTATCAAACGTCGCGGTTATGTAATTCCGGAGGATATTCGTGCTGTATGTTATGATGTATTACGTCATAGAATAGGTTTAAGTTATGAAGCTGAAGCAAATAATATGACTTCAGACGAGATTATAACTGAAATTTTAAACACAGTTGAAGTACCTTAATCAAATTCATAATTAAGAATTCATGTTTAATAATCAGAAGTTGAATTTGTGGAAACGAGCGAATTACTAAAGAAAGTACGGAGTATTGAAATTAAGACCCGTGGTTTGTCGAAAAATATTTTTGCAGGAGAATATCATTCGGCATTCAAAGGAAGGGGTATGACTTTTTCAGAAGTGCGTGAATATCAATATGGTGACGATATTCGATCGATTGATTGGAATGTTACAGCTCGTTTTGGTCATCCTTATATCAAGATTTTTGAAGAAGAGCGAGAAATGACGGTGGTATTGCTTATTGATGTATCGGGAAGTAGAGAATTTGGGACTATAACACAACTCAAGAAGGATATTTTTACTGAAGTTGCTGCTACACTTGCATTTTCTACTATTCAGAATAACGATAAAATTGGAGTAATCTTCTTTTCGGATAAAATCGAAAAATTTATCCCACCAAAAAAAGGAAAAAAACACGTCTTGCATATCATACGCGAACTGATTGATTTTCAGCCGGTAAGTATGAAAACTGACATTGGAGGTGCACTTCGTTACTTTACAAATGCAATAAAGAAAAGTTCAACCGCCTTTATCATCTCGGATATGATAGATTCAAATTTTGATAAAGAACTAACTATTGCCGGCAGAAAACATGATATGGTGGCTTTACAAGTTTATGATGTAAGAGAAACCGAATTGCCAAATGTAGGTTTTGTGAAACTAAAAGATGCTGAAACTGGCGAAAGAATTTGGGTTGATACTTCGGATAAACGCCTGCGTACCAGCTATAAACATGCTTGGGGGCAAAGTCAATTGGCGTTACAAAAATCATTTACAAAATCGGGTGTTGATATGGTATCGATGAGCACTTCAGAGGATTATGTGCGTGCTTTGATGAAGCTTTTCAAAATGAGAGCATAAGTTAAATTATAATTTACAATTTTAATTCACAGTTGCAAATTGAATAAAGTATGAGAAAAGCAGGATTTTTTTTATTTTTTCTAATATACACATTAATAAATACTTACTTACTAGCTCAAAAAATTACCGTTACTACAAAACTGGATTCAACGGTTATTTGGATAGGAAATCAAGCTCATTTAACTTTTGAAGTTTCGCAATTACCTAATCAAAAAGTTGTAATGCCCATATTTTCTGATTCGATTGCCGGACTGGACTTGGTTGAACAAGTAAAAATGGATACTTCTAAATTGCAGGATGGGCATCTGGTTGTATCTCAACACTACTTAGTAACCGGATTTAAAGATTCACTTTTATACATTCCACCTTATCCTTTTGTATTGAATGGGGATACTGTTTGGTCTAAATCTCTTTCGCTCAAGGTAGTTCAGCCCTTTAAAATAGATACAGCTTCCAATACTATTGCCGACATAAAAAAGGTTTATGAACCAAAATTTGATTGGCTGGGTTTATTGTTTATTTTATTGATAATCATTCTGCTACATGGTTTGATTTTGCTTGGAATTAGTATTTATAACAAATACTTCAAAAAACAAGCTGTTTTATCTGAAAAGGAGTTGAAACTTCTTCAACCGGCACATATTGTGGCACTTAACCAACTGGATAAAATTAAACTTGAAAAACTGTGGCAACAAGGTCGTGAAAAGGAATATCATACTGAATTAACAGATGTGATAAGGGAATACATTGAACGAACATTTAAAATAGCAAGTATGGAAATGACCTCGGAAGAAATTTTGGATCATTTGAAAATACTCCGAATCGAACATAAATCAACATACTTATTACTTAAGCAAATTTTAGAACTTGCTGATTTGGTGAAATTTGCAAAAATGAATCCAAACCCGGATGAAAATGAAATGAGTTTAATGAATGCTTATTTGTTTGTAAATCAAACAAAAATAGATGAAGATACACCTTCAGAGTTAAATAAAAATGGAGAATTGCCTAAGCAGTAGCATTTTAAAATTTGTACATCGATAAAATTA
>CAZEEB010000107.1:0-7454 GCA_964511245.1 uncultured Paludibacter sp. | reverse complement strand
ATTTCCTGGCTTTGGCTAACACCACAAAAGGCAAGTAATGATCTGGTCCAAGAAGAGTGTGCATAAAACCGATTGATGCCGCTGTAATGCATAATACAATGATGTGTGAATCCATAAATAGTTGAATTGGTGTTATTTTTTATAAAAATCGTGTTACTATCAGGACAAAAAAAATTATTCGGCTTTACTCATAATTAATTTGCCATGTTCAATCCCCTTAATACTTATCAGGCTGTCGGAAAGTTCGGTTAATCTGAATGAAGTTCCTTTCACAGCTACAATTTCAAGTGTTTTGTCGGCAGAAATGTAAAACGTTTGAATTGATAGAATAACATCTGTATAGGTTTTTTGAATTTCAGCCAACTTTGTCTTAATATCACTTTTCGAATAATCATATTGCAAAATTATTGCTCCTGCAACAATGTGATTGCATTTCCATTTGCTTTCAACAATATTTTTCTCAATTAATTGCCTGATTGCTTGCGATCTGTTTGGAAATTTGTTTGTCAAAACATATTCGTCAAGCGCATTTAATAAGTCACTTTCAAGTGAAACTCCAAAACGTGTTACTGACATGGTGTTACTATTTTATAAATTAGTGCCACAAATATATGGAATATATTTCTCTAAACAAAACATCTAATCCAAGTTTTAGAAAAGAGTAATTGTTTTAGAACTCTCGTTAATATTAGAAAATATAATAAATATTCATGAAGACTTTAACAATAAGTTCTTATTGCTGCAGTAGATCTATTTTAGATATGATATTGGAGTTTAATGAAATAAGTCAGAATTTTTTGATTAATTTTTTAAAGTCGAAAAGACCATAATTGAACAGTTCGTAATATTGTACTGTTTGGAATTGGGGTTTTCGAAGCCAAAACAAAATAGGTTGGATTTAATAAAAATTCAACCTATTTTATCATAAATTCATTCTGATAATTACAAACGCACTCCAATTCGCAAATCGGCATATATAAAATGCAACGATTTAGCATTACCAAGTTTTGGATAGGAAGAATAACTAGCCTGAAGTTTTACGAAATATTGCAATTTGTTAGCAGAACTAAAATTCAAACCACCTTCAAACTGAGTTTGATGGCCTGAAACAGAACCTTCAACCCCTTCAACACTCATGTTATTCAGAAACAATCCATAACCGACAAAAGGAATAATTTTTTTATCAGAAGTGGCCATATTGTGACGTATTGTCCAACCATAATTCAGCATCGAAATACGTTTTGAATATGAATTATCAGGCAGTAATATCGTATATCCCATTGGAATAGAAAGATATATAGCAGGTTTCTTATTTGTAAAACCGCCAAATTGCCATGCATAATCGGCTAAAACACCAACACCATGTGTAGCACTATTATAGGTTTGGTTGGGCAGAACTTTGCCATTTGCATCAAACAAAGCATACGAACCATCATTTAAAAGGTAAGTATTTTGATAAAAAGAATTTCTGTAACCAAACTCCACGCTAATTTGATGCGGAATTCGGAAATGAATTGAATCTTTTTGAGCAAAAAGTCCGATAATACTGAAAGTGAAAATGAGAATCAGGAAAGTTTTTAAAATTATATTTTTCATTTTTATATTTATATATTTAATTTTTCAAAAAAAAAGAATTTTAAACCAATAATCATTGATTATCAGCAAAATGTATAAAATAGATGTGGCTTTTTAGGCTATGATTGAAATCGGTGGCGGTCGCGAAAAATTAATACAAAAGAAATAATCACATAATAGTGGAATTTTTCTTAGAAAGTAGTGATGAACATCAATAAATGAAGTAAAAGTAATTGATTTTTCTTTTTCAATTAGATTTAATTGATTAAAATGATGAGAAGAAACATTATAAACTGACGATGACGTTAGATGTTGAGATACAGTCAAGATTACTTTTGGAGTAACTTCATAAGTTGTTTTTGAAGTTTTGAAATCCGGTGCTATAAGACAAAACAAAAATGCAAATACCATGAAAAATTCAGGTATAAATGTGGTCAATAATCCATTTTCAAACATCAACATTATAGTAATTATCTTATTTGAGCCTTTTTGGGGACTCGAACCCCAGACCTATTCATTACGAATGAATTGCTCTACCAACTGAGCTAAAAAGGCCTATATTACAAGTTTGCAAATATACTAAATTTTAAATATAACTACTATAAAATTAACATACCTGTCTATTAATTATAATTAACGACAGGCATGATAAAGCATGAAAATACTTTTTATTTAAAATATATTTTCTTTTTCGAGTGTTTTTGAAGAAGTTTGAGGCATAGAACGAAATAAAGAATTCAAATATGTATTTAATATGGCTTTAGCAATAGTTCTCATTATATCGTTTCTGAACTCTTCGATTTTTTTTGGATTTACACCCTTATTTTTTAAGCGCGGTAATTTCAAATAATCTCTTTTTGATTCCAATAAACTTTCTAATTCATAACACGCAATGGATCGTTGCCCTAATTGCATAACCCAGGTATCAATATCAGGTTTCAAATCCGATATAACCTGTTGTGCATCTTCTCTTATCGCATCCCTATAAGTCACTACTGTAGACTGACTTAAGTGTTTAATCTCATGTTCTAATTCAAGGTAAATTTGATTTAAATCAAGTTTTTGCATAAAATTAAATATTAAATGGTTAAAAAATATTTAAGTCTAAACGAACAAAGGGTTAAAAAACATTCAAATATACAAAAAAGTTTTTAATTTTTATTTCATTTAAATAAACAAATTAAATATTTAACAAAAAATGAATATTGAATTTTATACAATTGTTATCATAATTACCGAATTAATTATTTTTAAATGAGCTAACCATTAATGAAAGTGTAAATAAATCGTTTAAATAAATTTTCAATATTTCAAATAAAACGACTATCTTTGTCGTATAAATGGAGAAAATACAATATATATTTTTTTTCGAAGTAAGATGATATCTGTCAAACAGTTGCATTGAAATGTTAGCTCAATTTTAAACTTAACCAATGTAAATCAGTTTAGATTTGTATTGGTTTTTTTTGAAAATAGATAGTTCTTATAAAATAGAATCCAATCATTATAGAATTAAAAATAAACTATTAAATTGCCCGAGTTTTGGCTGTTAAATATATGAGCAACAACAGTTTAGTATCTATTTCCGATTACAGCAAAGAAGAAATTTTATCAATTCTTGACTCTGCTGCTGAATTTGAAGCCAATCCGAACAGAAAAACGCTCGATGGCAAAGTGATAGCCACCCTGTTTTTTGAACCATCAACCCGCACACGATTAAGTTTCGAAACGGCTGTAATTCGTCTGGGAGGGTCAATTATTGGTTTTTCGGATGCTGCCACCAGCAGTTCATCGAAAGGCGAGACTCTGAACGACACCATTCACATGGTAAGTTGTTATGCCGATGCCATTGTGATGCGCCACCCACTGGAAGGAGCTGCGCGCTATGCTGCAGAAGTATCTCCTGTGCCAATTATCAATGCCGGAGACGGAGCCAATCAACATCCGTCACAAACCTTACTCGACTTATACTCCATTTTGAAAACACAGGGAACGCTGGAGAATCTGACCATTTGCCTGGTTGGTGATTTGAAATATGGACGCACAGTGCATTCACTGATTATGGCCATGTCTCACTTCCACCCTACTTTCAAATTTATTGCTCCGGACGAACTGAAAATGCCCGACGAATACAAAGTCTTCTGTCAGAAAAACAACATACCATTTACAGAAGTAAACGAACTTACTGATAATTTCAACGATGCGGATATACTTTACATGACCCGTGTTCAAAAAGAACGTTTTCAGGATTTAATGGAATATGAGCGCGTAAAAAATGTATATACACTAAACAACGATATGCTGGGAAATTCTAAGGAAAATCTTCGTATTTTACACCCGCTACCACGTGTTACAGAAATTAACCCTGATGTGGATACCAACGAAAAAGCCTACTATTTCCGTCAGGCACAAAACGGTTTGTATGTTCGACAGGCAATTGTGAGTAAAGTCTTAAACAACAAGTAATTATGGGAAAAGAATTAAAAGTAGCAGCACTCCGAAACGGAACTGTAATAGACCATATACCTTCCGACAAATTATTCAAAGTTGTTTCGATATTACATTTGGATAACTGTTTGAATCAGATCACATTGGCAAATAACCTCGAGAGTTCAAAGATAGGTTCAAAAGGTATTGTAAAAATATCAGAACGTGCGTTGGAAGTAGATGAAACTAACAAAATAGCGTTGATAGCTCCAAATGCAAAAATCAATATTATTCGTGATTTTCAAGTCGTTGAAAAGAGGACATTGAAACTGCCAGAAGAAATCCGTGAAATCGTTCAGTGCACAAATCCGGTTTGTATAACTAACAACCAACCTGTTACAACTTTTTTTCACGTATTAAATCATGATAATGAGATTATGCTAAAGTGTCATTATTGCGAACGGGAAGTGAAAAGTGAAAAAGTAAAAATCAAATAAATTTACATGAGTAATAAAGTAAATTGGAAACCGGGAACATTGATTTACCCACTGCCTGCTGCACTTATTTCGTGCGGAAGTTCAACAGAAGATTATAACCTGTTCACAGTAAGTTGGATGGGTACCATTTGCTCTAATCCACCCATGTGTTATATTTCGGTTCGAAAGGAACGTCATTCCTACAACCTGATTAAAGAAAGCGGTGAATTTGTGATTAATCTTACTAATGAGGATCTGGCTTTTGCGGCTGATTGGTGTGGTGTGCGCAGCGGAAAAGATTACAACAAATTTGAAGAAATGAAGCTCACTCCTGTAAAAGGAGAAATGGTTAGTGCACCTATTGTAAAGGAATCGCCACTTTGCATTGAATGTAGAGTAAAAGAAGTCATAGAGTTAGGCTCTCACGATATGTTTATATCAGACGTAATTAACGTGCAATCCGATTCACAATACATTGATCCTGAAACAGATACTTTCAAACTATCGGATGCTAAATTAATTGCTTATTCACACGGCCATTATCATAAATTGGGCGAGGAAATCGGTAAATTCGGTTGGACTGTTCAGAAAAAGAAAAAATAAACAGAGATAAATGAGGTACTTCGCTTATATAATTTGCCTTTTTCTGTTTTCAACGTCGTTGAATGCGCAATTCAAAGCATCGGTTTATACCGATATGGGAGAGTCAAATGTATCTGCGGGTTTCAATCTGAAAGCCTCTGCTAGTGCCGGTTACAAGCTTAATAAATTTGAATTAACAACAGCTTTTCAGTCAGATATTATCAGCAACAACACAAATATGTTTTCGGGTTGGAATATCAAATTATCGAAAGATTTTAATCTGACGAATTTTAATTTCAATGGCGAAATATTTTATTTGTGGGCGCCATACTCTGATTTAGTTCGCGAAACAAATTATGGACTGCTTTTGTCAACCAAAAAAGAACACTTTAATCTGAAAATCGGAACAAATTTCAGAACATTGGGTTATACACAAAAAGCAATTAACGAGTTTGGATTTAGTTCAAATACCGATGTGCACGACAATTTCAATTTGATGTATGCACTAAGCTATGACATAAACAAAGCTGAATCGCCCTGGAATGCAGGACTTACGGTAACAAATTTTGATCAGTTTAAGATTAATCAGGAAATGAATCCGTATTGGAATCTGCATGGCTATTACGATATTAATGAACCCATCAGACTCTTTGGTGAAGCCTGGTACGAAACTGCAGGATCATTTAACCTGCACGTAAATTACTTTGGTTTTTTTATCAGAACAGGTATTATTTACAGATTTAAATGAGCATAAAGACTACACTCATAATTGGATTGTCTGTTTTGTTTTCAGCATGTCATTATGCTGACATGGGCGGTATGGTTGTTACTGGTGAGTCTGTAAATGAGCGGGTTGAGCAGTCATTATCATTTAACAGCACTCATGCAATTACTGAATTGACAGTATCAAAAGACGATTATAGCATTTGCACAATGGGTGATTCGCATATAGGTGGAACAACGAATTTTGACGCTTTTTTGAGTCAGGCTAAAAACATGAAAACTGCCGCTGTGGTTCTTGATGGTGATATCTGCTCCGGAAATGCAGTTGATTATGATATGTTGGAACAACATTTATTGAGTCCCGATTCGCTGAAAACATTTTTTGTAGCCGGTAATCATGATTTATATTTTGGCGGTTGGAAAGAATTTTACAGCAGATTTGGTTCATCAACCTATTATTTCACTATAAAAACACCGACCGGCAGTGATTTATTTATCTGTCTTGACAGTGGAAGCGGCACATTGGGAAGCAAACAACTGGATTGGTTTAAAAATGTACTGGAAAACGTCCGACCTGCACACAGACATTGTATTATATTCACTCACAACAATTTATACAGAATCAGACGTACACTAAGTACGAACCCTGTAGAAGAAGAATTGGTTGTTTTGACGGAGTTATTTGCAAAACATCGTGTTGACATGGTCATTACAGGACACGATCATGTGAAAAATGTATTTCTATTGGGCAAAACAACCCATATAACAATGAATGCCTTGCTTGATGGATTTCCCAACCCCGGATTTGTAAAAGTAACAATTAAAAACGGAGTAATTGATTATCAATTCATTGACATTTAAAAATGAAACACGAAATAGATATAGCAACATGGAAACGCCGCGAGCATTTCGAAGTTTTTAAAAACTTCGATGAACCACTTTTTGGTATCACCGTAAAAGTTGAATGTGCAAATGCTTATAAAAAAGCAAAAATTGCTGGTTATCCATTTTCATTGTTTTATTTATATTTGTCGATGAAAGCTGCCAACGAAATTGAAGAATTTCGCTATCGGATTGAGGATGATAAAGTTTACTGCTACGATAGCGTTGGAGCAGGACCAACTATATTTCGCAAAGATGAAACGTATGGTTGTGCATATTTTCCATATAATAAAAATATCGAAGCATTCATGAATCAGGCAAAATCTGAAACTGAACGAGTTAATACTGAAAGTGGTTTAAAATTCCCACATATAGGCGAAGATATTTTACATTATTCCACCCTTCCCTGGGCTGATTTTACTTCGGTAAATCACGCACGGATATTGAGTCGTGGAAGAAGTATTCCAAAAATTACATTTGGAAAAATCACCCGTGAAGGTGAGAAAATGTGGTTGCCGGTTGACGTTCATGTAAATCATGCCTTAATGGATGGTTTCCATGTGGGGAAATTTATTGAGCGTTTTCAACAGTTATTAAACGAATAAAAAATTAAATAATTATTATATAAATTAAAAATGAAAAGAGACCAGGTTATTTTTGACATCATCGCACGCGAAAAACAGCGTCAGATGAAAGGTATTGAATTAATTGCTTCAGAAAACTTTGTGAGTGAACAAGTTATGGAAGCAATGGGTTCTGTGTTGACAAACAAATATGCTGAAGGTTATC
>CAZEEB010000106.1:0-7508 GCA_964511245.1 uncultured Paludibacter sp. | reverse complement strand
ATGGCCGCTCAATGGTTGTTAAAGAAGCTCGTCCAAGAAACTAAGATTTTATTTCGAAGGAAAAAATGTAAAACTTCTGTTATCGAAAGATAACAGGAGTTTTTTTGTAAGCACACAGTCTATTATGTTGAAATTCAAAGGATTATTTGCCCAAAGTAGTATCATTTCCAAATTGATACTGCTTTTAGGTGCAACCTCCATTCTATCTGTCTTTGCATTGGCAGCTTGGCTTGTATTGTTTAAAGGAAATACTGCTGATATCAATTCACTTAAATGGGGACAAATGCTTCAATCCGTTGCTATGTTTGTTCTACCACCTTTTGTTGTTGCTTACTTATGGTCTGAAAATCAGCTTATTTCTCAGAACCATAGGCTAAAATTAAAATGGCTTGATTTGGTTTCAGTTGTGGTTTTCATGATATTAATAATTCCTGCAATAAATCTGCTCGGAGATTTGAATCATCATTTGCAATTACCAAAGGCCTTATCTGGATTTGAAAACTGGATGAAAGCTTCCGAAGTGCAGGCTACTCAGTTTACCGAAAAGCTTCTGAATGTGAAAGATATTAAGGGTTTGATTTTCAATGTATTTCTTATAGCTATTATTCCGGCATTTGGTGAAGAATTATTTTTTAGGGGAACATTACAAGCTATATTGAAAGACTGGAAAGGTGTAAAATTAGCTATTTGGCTGTCGGCAATTATTTTCAGTGCCATTCATTTACAGTTTTATGGTTTTGTGCCACGTATGTTGCTTGGTGCTTTTTTTGGGTATTTGCTGTTTTGGAGTGGCAATATCTGGCTTCCTATTGCAGCCCATTTTATCAATAATGTTCTTGCAGTGCTTTTCTACTATTTCAAATTTAACGGTTATCAATTGCCTGATATTGATACAATTGGCACGGGTAACACGCTTTGGCTCGGAATTGCCAGTGGAACTCTTGCTGTTTTAGCTATTTTTTTTCTGAAGAAGAAACTTTATCAAGCGACTTAGAAATATTATTTTTTGGTTGGTTGCCACTGATAAGCACCCATATCGGGTTTATTGTCAATCAGCCGGTTATTTCCATTCAAGTCCAGTGGAAACATGGCTGCAATCGTTGGGTCTGCTTTGGCGCGTACAGGTGATATGGAATCGGGCATAAAATTGAAAAATATTTTCTTTTCAATGTCTAATCGAGCGCTTTTAAACAGCAAACTATCTTTTTTATTATACCAACGGATATTGCTAAATTGAGTTAGTTTTAACGAATCGGGTTTGCGAATATAACAGTGGTCGAAAACGCCGGGATACTGATCCAAAAAGCGGCTGGCAAGGCTGAGTTCATTCTCCAGGTTTCCGCTTATTATACAGTTCCTAAACTCGGTTTGCATAGGTGCTACGCGGTTCATGTTCATAATCATCAGTGCAGGTGATTTGTCACGCAAAACAGGTTGAATGTTAGTTCTATCAAAATAATTTACAATTGTACTTTGTAAAAAGGTGTGTTTACCTCCACTCAGATACACGCTATAACTGCTTGAATTTGAAATTTCGGAATTTGTAACTTTTACATTTCCATTTTGCACTACCAATCCGTAAAGCATAAAATTATGAATTCTTGAATCAGCAATTTCAAGGTTTGGTATTTTGCTTCTGTCGTTGTTTGAATAATATATACCTACATATCCACTATTCATCAGCACATGACGAAAAATGTGATTACCACCATTCCAAAGTAAATATATTCCGCCCCACTGCCCTGCTACAAGGTTATAGGCAAATGGTGTGGCATATTTAATATTGTCGAGCCTATCGCCTCGCAATAAGATTGGCTGATCGGCGGTACCTTCAGCTTTCAAATTTCCATACACAATTAAGTTGGCGTTATTATGAAAATAAAGCTTGCATCCGGGCTTTAAGCTCAGTGTTTTAGCTGTATCAACTGCCAGATATCCAAAAACTAAATATGGTTTTTCGGAAGTAAGCGTACTATCGTTATGAATATATTTATTACGGAGAATTTTCATATCCTGACCATAAGCCTGAAGTTTTACTTTTTGATAAACTCCGTTGGTTTGGAATAAGATAGAATCTTGAATAAAAATTGGCGAATTAGAATTTTGCGGATTTACGGTTACTGCCACAAAAATATACATGCTGTCTTTGGCTCGAATAGTTATGTTATCAAATTGATTATCAGCATTCAAACTTCCATCTAAATTAATTCTAAATGCAGAGTTTTTTCCGCCTACAATTCCTAAATGACTTATCTTCAGCGCATAATTGTTTCTATTGTAAATCATAATCTTCGAGGTGGCACTACCAATTGTTGTAAATACGGTATCGAAGGTAAGCGTGTCTTTTGAAAATGATAACTTATCTTTTGGGTTGGTCGAAACTATATCGTCGGTACACGAAACGAAAATCACTGAAGTAATTACAATTACAATGGCAAATAAACGTGCTATAAAGCGGATTAGAAATGATAACATGCTATAATAAAGGGATATTTATGATTGAAGTATTGTTTGTTTTCAGTTGCAAATTTACGCTAAAAGATTACTTTATCATAATAATGAATTATATTTGTACTTTAAATTTTAAAACTTTTACACAAATGGCAAGTCGCAAAAAACTGAAAAGTACAATAAAGTTTGTTTCGTCGGAATTAATTACTGATATTTATTTTCGATGTCTGATGTCTAAATCCATTGATAACCAAAAAGTTGACTCATTAGTTGTTGATATTATGGCTACATGCACTGAATTTGTTTTGCGTGTAAATCGCCCCGATGGAAAAAACAATTCAAAACTGGTAAAAGCATATTTTCGTAAATTATTTTCAGATTGGCAGCTTGCTATGGATAAGACGATTAAAGAAATTGAAAATCTATAAGTTTAGCGGATTTATTCAAAATTAAAAGTCAAAGTCAACATTCTGGATGTTAATTTTGATAATGCTTTGGAAAACAGTTGATTATCAGCATTCAAACTGCCGGCATTTCGTTGAGATAAAGGTACAAACATATCGTTAAAACCGATGGAATATTTAATTTCCGGGCAAAGTTTGAAAAACGAAAAATACAGATCACAACCCACACCAAATTCAGTATAAAAATCAATTGGTTTTAACAGTACAGGTTTGTTCGTATCAGTACCCAAATCAATGTAAGCTCCTCCACCCCAAATTAAATATGGTCTGTAATTATTTTTTCGTTCAGCACTGTATTTCAGATAGATAGGCATACAAACAGGGATGGATTGAATAGTTAAAGATTTAGTTGAAATTCCATTAATTGAATAACTTAATTCTCTTGCCCCAAATTGTAGTGTAGGGTTAAACCGAAGGTTCAAATACCTGTTTATTCGTAAATCAGTAATAATTCCAACCGAGAATCCCGGGCTAAGAGTAGAAACACGAGCATCGTAAACGTTTGAAGCAATAGAATCGCGGCTTGCTGTTACCCCAAAATCCATGGTATTGAAGCCAAGTGAGAATCCAAAATGAAAAGGTTTTTGATCCACGTAAGTCAAATTGCCCTGAGACAGCCCTTTAAAGACAATACTACTTAAAAATATACAGAAAATAAATCGATTCATTTGTAAAAATCTTTTTTTGTAATGCTAGCATACAAACGTAAATGAATGTTGATTATTGCCTATTATGTCAATTCATTTATCTGATTAGAATTGATTTAGAAATTCATTTATCGTATTTTTAGGAAATGCAAAAGAACGAAATTAATTTCTAATTACCATGCTCTTTTTTTTATATTTAGCCTTTCCAATTTGTATATTTCGAGAATAGTTTTTAGATTTGTAGCCTAACTGAAAAAATATTGCAATGAAACCCGAAGCAAAAGACCAACGTTCGCTTTTTCCTGAAGAGTGTTTACTGCGTGAAATAGCTCGTCAACCAAGACTTTCAATTGGAATTCCGAAAGAAAATAATGAAATTGAAACTCGTTTGGCACTAACACCAGAAGGCGTTGCAATTGTGACTGAAGAAGGCCATAGTGTATATGTACAACGCGGTGCTGGTGAATCAATGTCATATTCTGACTTACAATTCAGTGAAGCCGGTGCATTTATGGTTGATGATGCCACTGAAGTATTTAATGCTGATTTAGTGTTGAAAATCGCTCCGCCAACCATTGATGAATTAAACATGATGCAAGACCGTTCAAGCATATTTTCGATGTTACAATTAAGCAATTTGTCTGCTGATTGTATTCAGTTGATGATGAAGAAAAGGATGAATGCCATTGCTTACGAATTAATAAAAGATGAACAAAAAAGTTTTCCGGTGGTAAGTTCAATATCAGAAATTGAAGGAAATACTGCCATTGCTGTGGCTGCAGAACTGATGAGTAATGAACGTGGCGGGAAAGGAATTTTACTGGGAGGAATTGCAGGAATAACTCCTACCGAAATTTTGATACTTGGAGCTGGAATTACCGGTTCGGTAGCCGCTCGAACTGCACTTTCGCTCGGCGCTCAAGTTAAAATATTCGATCATGATATAAATAAACTTCGCAAAATTCAACATTATTTAGGGCAACAGGTTTTCACATCGGTTATTCAACCTTCAGTGCTTTTTAAAGCGCTTGCAACTGCCGATGCTGTTATAGGTAATTTACGCTATATAAATGGCTCTGAGCGATTTATGGTGTCGGAAGAATTAGTAAAAACAATGAAAAAAGGAGCCATAATAATAGATATGAGCGTTGATCAGGGTGGCTGTTTTGAAACTTCTGAATGTCGAACTTTGAAAAATCCGGTATATCAAAAACATGGCATAATTCATTATTGTGTCCCCAATATCTCGGCAAGGGTAGCTCGAACTTCATCCATGGCATTGAGCAATATTTTTGCTCCAATACTCTTAAAAATAGGCAATTCGGGTGGAATTAAATCAGCAATCAACGAAAGTTCCGGTTTTAGAAATGGTGCCTATATTTTTGGTGGAATAT
The DNA here is from genome assembly GCA_964511245.1 of uncultured Paludibacter sp. Lineage (GTDB taxonomy): Bacteria > Bacteroidota > Bacteroidia > Bacteroidales > Paludibacteraceae > Paludibacter. The sequence continues at coordinate 2,552 of CAZEEB010000106.1, read as the reverse complement.
TAGTGAATCGCTTAATAGGAGAGTATTATGGAATTTCAACCAATGATATCGGGTTGTTGTTGGCCGGATATTAACCAAGAATAATCAGGTATTTATATTTAAGGGTTTAGGTATTTTTTTGTATATTTGTGGCTTGGCCGCCCAATGGCAAACCAAGTATTTAGTCACTTTAGTTGTTTATTAACAGTTTCAATTGTCATCTGAATTACATGTCTCAAACTTACACCGAATTGCCTTCCGAAGATGATCAGATTCAACAGGAATTTGAAGCGTTGCTTGATGAATACCGAAAAACAAATCATCGGCAGAAAATAGAACTAATTACTAAAGCATTTAATTTTGCCAAAAATGCCCACAAAGGCATTAAAAGACGATCAGGCGAACCATATATTATGCATCCACTGGCTGTGGCAAGGATTGTGGTAAAAGAAATTGGCTTGGGTTCAACTTCCATCTGTTCGGCTTTACTTCACGATGTGGTTGAGGATACTGACTATACAATTGAAGATATTGAAAATCTGTTTGGGGCTAAAATCGCTCAAATTGTAGATGGGCTTACTAAAATCTCAGGTGGAGTTTTTGCAGAAAAAGCTTCCGAGCAGGCCGAAAATTTTCGCAAGTTGCTCATTACCATGTCTGAAGATATCAGGGTAATTTTGATAAAAATTGCTGACAGGCTACATAATATGCGAACGTTGGGCTCAATGCCGCCTGCCAAACAATTTAAAATTGCCGGCGAAACTCAATATATTTATGCTCCACTAGCCCACCGACTAGGATTATTTGGAATAAAAACTGAACTTGAAAACCTTAGCTTTAAGTTTGAACATCCCGATACTTTTAAAGAAATTGAAGACAAACTGGCTGTAGATGAAACTGCCCGTAAGCTTTTTTACAAAGAATTTTCTGACCCAATACATAAAAAACTTACCGAAATGGGCTATGAATTTACACTTCGAGCCCGCATTAAATCGGTATATTCCATTTGGTTGAAAATGACCAATCGCAATATCCCATTCGAAGAAGTTTATGATATCCTGGCTGAACGAATAATATTTAAACCCCGTGAAGATTTAAGTGAGAAGGACCAATGCTGGATGCTATATTCAGCAATTACAGGCATTTATAAACCACATCCCGAACGCATCCGCGACTGGATAAGTACGCCAAAAGCCAATGGGTATGAAGCGCTTCATGTTACGGTAATGGGGCAAGGTGGTCGATGGGTAGAAGTCCAAATTCGAAGCCAACGGATGAATGACATTGCCGAAAAAGGACTTGCTGCCCATTGGAAATACAAATCGGGCGAAAACGATGAATCGGAGCTTGATAAATGGCTGAAAACCATAAAGGAACTGCTCGAACATCCTGAACCGAATGCCATTGATTTTATGGATACCTTTAAGTTGAATCTTTTTGCTTCGGAAATTTTCGTATTCACACCCAAAGGTGAAATTAAAACCATAGCACAGGGTGCTACAGCACTCGATTTTGCATATACAGTTCACTCAGAACTTGGAAATCATTGCATTGGCGCAAAAGTAAATCACAAACTGGTACCGCTCAATTACAAACTCAATAGTGGAGACCAAATTGAAATTCTGACATCAAAAAAACAAACCCCTCAGTTAGAATGGCTTGAATTTGTTACCACCGCCAGAGCCAAAACAAAATTAAGGAATATATTTAAAAAAGAAGATAAAACCTTTATTTCCGAAGGTCAGAAATTGATTGAAGAAGCATTGAAAAAAATAAATTTAATGACCGATAACGAAAATATTGTTCCCATTTTGCGTCATTTTAATATTATGCAGCGAAATGAACTCTATTTACAAGCCGGAAAAGGAGTGTTGGATTTAAAAGAAATTGAACGAATCTTTTTTAAGCCAAAACCCGAAAATGTTATTGTAAAATACCTAAAAATGCCTTTTGGAGTTTTAACCGACAACAAACAAGCACAATCCGTTCCAATTGATAGTAAAGTGGATCGAAAAAGAACCATTAAACTAACTGAAGAAAATGCCGGAAAAACCTTTATTTTGGGTGAATGTTGTCGCCCAATACCAGGCGACGATGTGCTTGGATACGTAGATGAATCAGAAAAAATTATAGTACATAAGCGTCAATGCAAAGAGGCTTCAAAACTCAAAAGCAGCTTTGGTGAGCGTATTGTTACCGTGGACTGGGCAACTCACAAAGTGCTTTCGTTTGTTGAAATACTTGAAATTAAAGGCATTGATAAAAAAGGAGTATTAATTGAAATCCTAAAAGTTGTTTCAGAAGGATATGGAGTTAATATTAAAAAAATGAACATTGAAACAAACGCAGGAATGTTTGTTGGAAGATTTTTTATTTACGTTCATGACACCGAAGATATCAATAACCTTTGCAAGAATATTATAAAAATATCAGAAATAAAATCTGTTCAACGGGTGCAGGAATAATCTTGAATTTTTCATAAAAAAAGGTCGAACAAATTAATGTACGACCTATAATCTGTGGGCGTTGACGGATTCGAACCGCCGACCCTCTGCTTGTAAGGCAGATGCTCT
>CAZEEB010000105.1:0-7520 GCA_964511245.1 uncultured Paludibacter sp. | reverse complement strand
AATAACCCACTATAAATACTTCTGTTATAGCTTTTCTTAAAGTAAATATTCTTTTCGAAAGGTACAGCAATTGAGTCAGGAGATGACATGGCTTGGCCCATGGAATTACTGAAAATATGTTCATTTCTCAGATCGAAACCTAAAGTGGTTTTACCAAATGCTGACTTATAACTTGTAGCGAATTTAGCATTCACTATGTCAGTTAAATGATATTTATAACCGGCTATTGCATTGTGATCCAGTTCATACCTGTCGTGATGTCTTCTCCAGCTGCCTTGTGCAATGAATGAAAAATTCCCTTTGTTTAAAGACCAATCGAGCGAACTGAAAAATGCTTTAGTCGATTCACGTTGATTTGGAAATTTGAGTGAGTAAAAACCATTTTCTCCGAAATCTTTCATTTGTCCGGCAAGTTGTAATTCAAATTTACCAGCATTCTCAGTCATTAGCGAAGAATGAACAAAAGCATTCAGAAAATTAAAATCGGTGTTATCCATATAACCATTACTGCTACTATGTGAAATGGATGCAAAGGTTTGAACATTGTCCACAAGAAAATTGCCTGAAACCGACTGTCCGAGTGTTACAAAACTACCACCGGTTAGTTCGGCAGTTAACGATTCTTTGTCAGAATTCTCGGTAACGATATTGATAGCACCACTGAATGCGTTTGGTCCGAGAATCCTTGCTGCAGAGCCTTCCAGAATTTCCACCCGACTTATATCCGACAAATTCAGTGGAATATCCAGATTGAAGTGTCCGGTTTGCGGATCGGTAATATTAACTCCATTGAGCAAAACCAGTACCTGATCAAAGCTACCGCCACGAATTGAAATGTCGGCTTGGGTAGAATTTGTACCACGCTGACGAATATCGACACCTGCAACATAATCAAGCAGTTGATCCAAACTTTGAGCAGCTGATTGTTTAATTTCCGATTTGTCAATCACTGTGAGAATACGCCCCATTTCGGAATAAAGCTTTTTTTGTGCTGCAGTTACCTGCAACTCCGATAAATTCACGGTCAGGGAATCACCGGCATCTTGTGCCGCTAGAAATTGAAAACTTAACAAAAAGAGGAGAGTGAAAATAGAAACTAATTTTTGCATAATGACTGAATTAAAAAAAGCGGTTGAACGAGAATTTTACTCGTTTCAAACCGCTTGGATGAATAATTAAATGTGTTTGACTTGAAGCCTGAACACAGTCAGATGTATAGTTTGTTAATATAACCTGATCTAATTGAACTAAAGTTAGTTCAGTTTCGATACTTTCCATTGGTTCTTTAGACTCATAATCAACATGAAAAAGCATTTCAGAACTTAAACCAACTGCTTTTTGAAGCGATTTGTTGGCTATTGAAATTGAAATACATCCGATGTTTACAACATTAGACAAACTACTGAATACAGCATACCTAGCCCTACTCCAACGACGGAAACGAAGACAGGATTTTGTAATTTGAATTCGTTTAAACATGGGTTTTGTTAATGATAAAATTGCTTATAATAAATTGATATTCAATTTATTGTCGAAGAAAATTTAGCCTGTTTAATTTCGCAGTCCATACATCGGATGTTGAGCTAATACCACCTAAAACAAAAATGCGATTTGACTTTTCAATTTCATCTTTCAAACTTGAGGAGTTAATTTTATCGTATGTTTTTGGTTTGTATACTAGCACTGAACGAAAGTTTTTAGCTGTTAAATCAGCAGGTAATACATTATATTTATTAGTATATTGCCAACTTAAACCACCATTTAAAGAGGTTTTAAAATAATTTTTTCCATTGTCTGTTCGTGTTCCTAAAACAAACAATTTAGAGTCATACGAAAAAACCGATGCACCGACTGACAGCGTATCTAAACTAACGTTTTCAACCCTGAAGTTTACCCAATAAATACCATCTTCCGTACTCCAGCGGTTAGATAAGGCACTTCCAGTTGTCGATATTCCGCTAATTATCAATCCTTTGTCTTTGCCGGTTACAGATTGAAACCTTATTGCAGCGAAATCACTTATTGGAAAATCAATTGGAATTTCTTTAATCAGTTTCCAATTTATACCATCTTTTGAACTTGCAAAATAGTATTTTAGATTAGCCAACTGACATACCGAGCGCAAACTGTCATTAATTGAAAAAAGTAGTGATTTATAGTTAGTTCCAGCCGGGCTACAAATAGTACTTCCCCAGTTTATACCATCTGAGCTGCTTAAAATTGAATTTCCATTGGCCAATAAATACAAATTTCCGTTAGCTGATGTCATGTTTTCTAATTTCTGATTAGCAGTTAAACCGCTAACAATTTCAGTATTCCATGCTTTGCCATCAACAGATGTTTTCAGCAAGAGGCTAATACCATCACTTTGATAATAATAAATTTTATCGTTAAAATAAATGGATTTTTGACTTATAGGATTTGTAGATAACAGATTGTTAGCGAGTTTATTCCAGTTGTAAAGTTCGGGTTCAACTTTATGTACATTTACTTTGATTGAGTATTTTCGAAAAGTTATTCCATCGGAAGCAAAATTACTTACTTTCAAGAGTGGTTGGTTAAAATCTACCGTGTCTTTTCCTGTTATTGAAACACTATCTTTTTTGCCTTTTGTAAATTTGTAACCTCCATTAATTGTCAGGTATAAAAATGATTTGGAAGCACTTTTAAAACTAAAAGTTGGATAAACACTGTCTATTCGGGTTTTATATGGCAATGAATCAACATTTACAATTGTTATTCCATCTAAATCCAAAGTGAAAATTCCTTTTTTTACTGAATCGTTGCTCGAAAGTGTCATTGATACAAATGAAGCATCATTTGAAGTGGTAGGAGTTGTAGTTGAATTCAAACATGAACTTAGAATTAAACTTAGAATAACCAGTATAGTTGAGAATTGAACGAAATTTGATTTCATAATAAATTTTTAATTGAACATACAAAGTTAAAAGTATTTTAGCTCTATTGCATTACTTTCAGTAAGAATTATTGTTTTTTATCATTAACAAAAGCAATTGCTAAAATCTAATCCTAGTAAAATATTACACATTGAGTTCCAGAACTACCGGACAATGGTCGGAATGAACAGCATCCTGAAGTATAGTTGCCGATGTTAATTTCTTCCGAAGTGATTCTGTAACCCAATGATAATCAATGCGCCAACCGGCATTAGTGAATCGTGCTCCTGCCCTATAGCTCCACCAACTGTATTGCTCGGCCCGAGAATCGAAAACACGGAAAGAATCCAGCATTCCTGTAGCCTCGTAACGGTCAAGCCATTCACGTTCTTCAGGTAAAAATCCCGAAACACCTTTTTGACGTTCGGGATGGTTTATATCAATGGGTTTGTGACAAATGTTATAATCTCCACAGATAACCAGGTTTGGTCTGGATATACGAAGTTCAGTTACAAAGATTGCAAAAGCCTCAAGAAAGTCCATTTTAAAAGCTTGACGTTCTTCGCCTGATGATCCGGATGGTATATAAACACTAATTACTGATAAGTCGCCAAAATCGGCTCTGATAACCCTACCTTCGGCATCGTATCGTGGGTTATTCATTCCAATTACCACATTATCGGGTGTTTGTTTAGTCAGAATAGCCACACCGCTATATCCTTTTTTTTGGGCTGAATGAAGAAAACTAGTGTATCCTAGTTCTGCAAAAAGCAAAGTGTCAATTTGGTCGGGCTGCGCTTTGGTTTCCTGCAGGCATAACACATCCGGGTTTGCGTCCTTTAGCCATTGAGTAAAGTTTTTTGTTAAGGCTGCCCGAATGCCATTAACATTGTATGAAATTATCTTCATCAGTTTGCTTTTTTTACTTTTTTATATAATTCGGAAGCAAAAACAAAATCATTCAAGGCTTCATTTTCAACATGAAATATATCACTGTTATTACCCTCCCAAGCTTTTTCTCCTTTTTCAATAAAAATTATATTTTCACCAATTTCCATAACTGAGTTCATATCGTGTGAATTGATAATGGTTGTAATGTTAAATTCGTGAGTAATTTCATTAATAAGTCTATCAATAATTAAAGATGTTTTAGGGTCGAGTCCCGAATTTGGTTCATCGCAAAAGAGATATTTCGGTTGAAGTGCAATGGCACGAGCTATAGCAACTCGTTTTTGCATACCACCACTTATTTCGGAAGGGGCTAAATGATAGGCCTTTTCCTGTAAATCAACATGTTGGAGACAAAAGATAGCTCTTTCTGTCATTTCATCTTTAGTACTTGGCGAAAACATTTCGAGTGGATACATTACGTTTTCGAGTACCGAAAGAGAATCAAAAAGCGCCGAACCTTGAAAAAGCATTCCTACTTCACGGCGTAATAAGCGAATTTCACTCATCTTCATGTCTGGAAGATTTCGTCCGTCGTATTCAATTTTACCGTTGTCGATGCGATGTAACCCAATTACACTTTTCATCAGCACTGTTTTCCCAGAGCCACTCTGACCGATAATCATGTTGGTTTTACCTGTTTCAAAAACTGCCGATACATTTTTTAATACACGATTACCATCAAAGGATTTATCTATATTTTTAACTTCAATCATTCTATTTTTTTTCGCGTTTCGTGTTTCTCGTTATGCGTTAAATTTGAATCAAACAATCACTTATACTTAACTAATTAAGCATAAGCTTAGTAATAAGAATATTAAAAAACAATATTAAAATACTTCCATTTACCACTGCATTTGTACTGGCTTTACCTACGTCAAGCGCTCCACCATACGAATAGTAACCATAATACGCTGCAACCGATGAAATAATAAAAGCAAAAATCATTGATTTGATTAATGAATAGCTAACATAAAACGGAACAAATGCATATTGTATACCAATTAAATAATCGCCGGTTGTCATAATACTTGTAAGTACTCCTACAAAGTACCCACCTCCTACACCCAAAGCCATGCTGAAAACTACTAGAAAAGGCATCATAACCACAAAGGCAATAATTTTAGGCAGAATTAGATAGTTTGCAGAGTTAACTCCCATAATTTCGAGTGCATCTATTTGTTCGGTAATACGCATTGTTCCAATTTCGGAGGCGATATTCGAACCTACTTTTCCAGCCAAAATAAGGCACAATATGGTTGAAGAAAATTCAAGTAATAATGTATCACGTGTTACCAAACCGGTTGTGTATACTGGCAGTAGTGGATTAGAAGTGTTTAATTTGGTTTGCATGGTCATTATAAACCCAATAAATATTGAAATTATTGCAACAATTGGCAATGATTGCAAACCAAGTTTTTCTAATTCTTTCGGAAATTGACGGAAAAACATTTTGCCCCTATCAGGCATCACAAATACACGTTTCATTAATAAAAAGTACTTCCCTGTTTCGCTTAATAAACTCATTGGGTATATTTTTTTGTATTTATTTTTTTTTGTGTGGCAAAGATACAGAATTTTAAAGATAACTCAAACTGGGGTAGTTCAGTTAAATTTGTTCAAACGATAAAATCTTAGATGGTTTCACGTTACAACGAATAAAAATTTCATTCTATTTATGATTTTTTATCCTAACTAAGTAAATCTGAAATGTTGGATTGGATATGGCAGGAGTTTGATTTTATTAATATTTATTTCAGAGTTTCCACAAAAGGTATTTTTTCAGGACAGTAATTAATTGTGCTGAATCAATTGGTTTAGTCATAAAATCATTCATTCCCGCTTTCAATGCCTTTTCTTTTTCTTCTTTTAATGCTCCGGCAGTGAGTGCTATAATTGGTAAATCCTCCACTCCCACCAAATTTAGCCTGCGAATATTTTCAGTAGCTTCCATTCCATCCATTTCAGGCATTTGAACATCCATAAGTATTAAGTCAATATGTCGCTGTTGAACAATTTCAACTGCTTCTTTTCCATTCAAGGCTTCTACTATTTCAATATTGGGTATTATATTGCTAATTAGCACTTTAGCCAAAAGCATATTCATTTCTACATCTTCGGCAATTAAAATTACTTTTTTGTCGATAATGATTTCTGATTCCGTTTTTACTTTTACATTCTCAGCATGATTATAATATTCATTCTTATTCTCTTGTACAAAATTTGAAGTATTGTAAATTAAAGCCCATAATTCATCTAATTTTATGGGTTTCATTAATCTAAATGAATCTGTAGCACTTTCGGGATTTAAATTAACAGATTCTTCATCTGAAGCATCATACATAAACGCAATTTTCAAATTGTCATTACTAATTTGAAGGTTATTCCGGATATTCGAAATTAACTCATTTCCACTTATATCAGGCAAATTGTAGCTGCACAAAAGCAAATCATAGTTTTCTGATTTAAGCTCAAATAAGGCGTTGAAGTAACTTTCACATACAAAATAATTTACACCCCAATAATTAAGATAGTTAGTGATATTTTTTAAAGTTTTTGAATTAGTATCGAGAACTAGTATTTTTTTAAATGCCGAAATTGGGTTGTCGGTAGTAGTTTCGGAATGATAATCAGTGATTATATTGAAATTGAAATCACTACCTTTGCCCCATTCACTATCAAACTGAAGTGTGCTGTTCATTTTTTCGACTAGTAGATTGGAAATTACCAAACCAAGTCCGGTTCCACCAAACTTACGCGTTGTAGAACCATCGGCTTGAGAAAAAGCTTTGAAAAGCCTTAGCCTTTGCTCTTCGGTAATTCCTATACCGGTGTCCTTGACCGAAAAATGATAACGAATCTTGTTTTCATTCAAAATTGAAAAATCAACACTTAATTCAACTTCACCTTTTTCGGTAAATTTCACCGCATTGCTAAGGAGATTTAACAATATTTGCTTTAATCTTACAGGGTCAAGCATCGCTTTTCGGGGAATTTCGGGTGCTATGTTTAGCAATAACTCAAGCCCTTTGTTTGCAGCTGTATGCTTAACAATATCTATGGTTTGATAAAGTAGTTCCGGCAAATCAGTTTCTACAATTTCTAAATCAAGTTTGCCTGCTTCAATTTTTGAAAAATCAAGAATGTCATTTATAATTTCAAGCAAGGACTTTCCGGCAATACTCACATTTTCAGTATATTGTCGTTGGGTTTTAGTTAGTTCTGTTTTCAGAATTAATTCCGTAAATCCAAGAATTGCATTCATTGGAGTCCTAATTTCGTGGCTCATGTGTGCCAAGAAATCGCTTTTGGCTCTATTTGCCTGTTCTGCTTGCTGTTTTGCTTTGTCTATTGCAAGGGCTTTGTCCTCCAATTCGCGGTTTAATGCAAGTACACCTTTGTTTGTATCTTCAAGTTCCTTATTTATAATTTCGATTTCCTCGTTGCGTTCTTGTAAGTTTTTTAGCAGAAATAACAATTCATTGTTTTGCGAATTTATTGTATCTACGAGGCTGGAATCACCTCGCTCAATGGTTTTATTGAATGCGGTTTGAATTGCTTCGAGTTTAGTTTCAGAAATTTCGGCTGAAAACGAAGCAAGCCATTTAGCAATGGTTATTTCGGTCCCCTTACCGGCTTGCGATTTAATGTCAAAATCGTCCATCAATCGCTGTG
>CAZEEB010000104.1:0-7558 GCA_964511245.1 uncultured Paludibacter sp. | reverse complement strand
CTTTGGGACGAAATTGTAGCCAATACCGGTATTGCCAGTAATCAGGTGAATCCGAACCTCTGGCACGACATTATGTGGGAATATCTGGCATTTAAAGATCCTGCAAAAGCTATTGAAATGTATAATTCATTCCCGAACCGTGATATTAAATTCGGTATTTCCGACGCACAAACCTACCATTGGTTACACGCTATGAATGCGCTGGGACGCGTTGATGCTGCGGTTACAGCCAACTATCCGATTGCAGCGGCTTTCGTGAATAACGGAGTGATCAATTATGTGGCTCAAAACTATACTTCTTCACCGATTACCGTTACATTTTCCACGGGTTACCAGTTGGTTGTTCCGGCCGGAAAAATGGCAACGAGTATGGATGGACGTTATTCAGGTACAATAAGTTCGTCGTTTGGAAAAGCATTTGTAGGTGGTAGTGCAGCGTTGAACGTTAGCGCTTCCGGTGGCACGCCTACCAAAGTTGAATTTATGGATGGAACGGTATCGTTGGGAACAGTTACAACCGCTCCGTTTACTGCCAAGGCAAGTAATCTTCAACTCGGAATTCATAATTTCTACGCAAAGGTTTACGATGGTGATAAATACAATGTAACCAATACGGCTCAGGTGCTGGTTGGAAATGAATTGCCCTACGGTGGAACTGTTTCAGCCATTCCGGGAACTATTGAAGCGGGAAAATACGACATTTTTGAAGGTGGAAAAGGTCAGAATATCACTTATTTGGATGTAACCACTGCCAATGCAGGTAATTTCCGGATGGATGAATATGTGGATGCTTCACTCGATCAGACAGAAGGAGCTGTGGTTGGAACTATTGCTTCGGGCGAGTGGTTGAAATATACGGTTAATGTGGCTCAATCGGGGTTATATTCATTTGCATTCCGTTATTCATCGGGCAATTCAGCCGGTGGCGGTCCATTCCATCTCGAACTTGATGGAAAGACAGTTTCGGCAGATATTCCGGTACCTTCAACTTCTTCCACAGTTTGGACAATCTGGGCAACTCAAACAATCTCAGATATTCCATTGACTGCAGGTAAGCACATCCTGAAAGTAGCATTTTCGTCCGGAGAATTTAATCTGGGAAAAATGACTTTTGCCCGCACGGGAGATTTGACATTCAGCTATCCGACAGCCAATGCCGGAACAGATGTGAAAGTAGTTTTACCGGCAACTTCAACAAGTCTGGACGCTTCGGGTAGTACAGAATCTGGTTCAAAAGCACTAACTTACAAATGGGAACAGGTTTATGGTCCTACAGTGGTTCAGATTTCGGATAATACGGCTATCAAACCAACGATCAGTGGATTGGTTGAAGGAATGTATCAGTTCAAACTGACTGTTACAAATCCAGACTCTCGTACTGCTTATTCCAGTGTTCAGGTGATGGTTACAAGCACTGCCAATGTTCCGCCATCAGTTTCGCTGACTGCTCCAACAGATAATTCTACTTTTGTGGAAGGAAAACCGGTAACGCTTACTGCCAATGCCAGTGATTTCGACGGAACAGTTACAAAAGTTGATTTCTATCAGGGAACTACCCTGATTTCGAGTGCCACAAATGCACCGTATACCGCTACCTGGAATCCAGCTGCGGGAACGTATGCCATTACGGCCAAAGCAACCGATAATGGTGGCGCAGTAAGTACCTCAGCGGTTGCCAATGTAACGATTTCACCGGTAATGTCTTGTACAACTACCTCACAGGTTGCAACACAGGGCTCATTCAGTGTGGGTTACAAATGCACCTACGAAACCGTTGGAACAAGCGTAACGGTTACCTTTGAATTGCTTGATAATCAACCCGGAATAGTAGCATATTTGTGGAAAGAAACACCTTTTGCAGAATCGCAAATGACCAATATAAGTGGAAATATTTTCAGCACTACAATAAGCGGACAAACAGCTGGTTCAACCATCAGTTATGCCTGTAAATTTGCCTATTCTGGCGGTATGTCGGTAACGAAATACATTACCTATGTTGTTGGTTCAAACTGCGGTTCAACCAATGACACACAAGCTCCAACCGGCTTTACAGCTACTTTGGGTGCTGTTACTGCCAATTCGGTTGAATTATTACTCAATGCCACCGATAACTCGGGAACAGTGGTTTACAACGTAGCTTATGGTTCAAGCACCACCGGCACTTCAACCGCTTCGGGCGTTCAGAAATCGTTATTGATAACTGCTTTAGCTCCTGCAACCACTTATTCGTTCAGTATTACCGCCAGCGATTTGGCAGGGAATAAAGCTGCCAATAATCCGATTGTGATTCAGGCAACAACATCAGCTAATACCAATACGGATTGTGCCGGAACAGCTTCCGACGCTTCTCAGGGTTCATTCTCAGTGGGTTATAAGTACAGTTTTACAACCAGCGGAACAGACGTGATTCTTAATTTTGAACTGTTAGATGCTAAAACGGGCGTTGTTGCTTATCTTTGGAATTATACTTCAGGGTTTGCTGAAAGCAGTATGTCGAATGTAGGTGGTATGAAGTTTAGCAAAACACTATCCGCGCAAACAGCAGGTTCGGTCATAAAAGTGGCTTGCAAATTTGCTTATGCCGGTGGCATGGTGGTTACCAAACAATTTTCCTATACGGTTGGGAATAAATGCGATGGAACGGCTGTAGAAAATGTATTGACAACTCAACCTTTCTTTTATCCAAATCCGGTTCGGAATGTATTGCATATCGTGCTTCCTGAAGATAATTGCCGTTTGATGTTGTACGATATCGTTGGTAATTGCGTGTTCGACACCCATATTCCGGCAAATTATAATCTGAATATGAGTGACTTTAAAACCGGAATTTATTTTGTAAAAGCTGAAAGTTCACACGGAATTTTGAATTCTAAAGTAGTTAAAGAATAATGTTTAATTTATCAATCCATTAAATCCCCCGACAGGGATTTAATGGATTGTAATTCTATCAGTTAGTAATGAAACTCAAATTATCATTTGTAATTATCTTGTGTCAGATTTCTTTAATTTCTTTGTTTGCCCAATCGAAAGCAAAGATTGAGATTAAGGACAACTGGTACTGGTTAAATGGCGAAAAGTTTTTTATCAAAGCCATTGGTTATGAAATTGGTGCCCGTCCGGGACAACATCCCTATGAAGGCGTGCGTTCCGACGATTTGGATTTGCTGAAATTCGATTTGAAAGTCATTAAAGAAGCCGGTTATAATACCATCCGAACCTGGAGTCAGTTTTCGGAAGCGCAATTGAAAGTAGTACAGGCATCGGGTTTGAAACTTATAATGGGGTTGGAAATTAATCCCGATGGCAGTTATGGTGACTCGGTTTTTGTAAAAAAATGCGAGACTGATGTCAAGAACGTGATGGCGTATGCTAGAAAATACGATTGTATCATTAGCTATCTTGTTATCAATGAACCACAAACCGATCATGTGTATAAAATGGGCGGAAAAGCGTTTGTCGGCTTAATGAAAACGCTGATTAAACTTATTCACGCTCAACATCCGGGTATTCCGGTAACGCTTTCGGCCAATGCTATGATTAGCGATTATATGGATGAAAGCTATTTTGATGTGAATGCCTACAATTGCTACGACCACTCTGAGGCGCAAACTGCCACAATGGGTTTTAAAGATTATGTCAAAGGTCTTGTTGAACTGAATGGACACACCAAACCCTTTATTTGCACTGAGTTTGGTTACTCGGTTTCACACAAAGGTTATGGGCGCTATGGCGGTCAAACGCTGACTCAGCAAAGCAACGGACTGATAGCCAATTACCGCGATTTGCTTGATGCCGGTGCCGTGGGAATGTGTCCGTTTTACTATGCCGATGGTTGGTGGAAAGGTGGTGATAAAAATTATCACAACCCTGACCAACCCGAGGAATGGTTTGGATTCTGGGGCTACAGCGATGTAAATGATAAATTTGGTTCGCCACGTCCGGTTTGGTTTGCCATGCGCGATTATATGAAAGCATTGATTATCAGCCCCAAAAACAACGAAATTTATCAATCAGGAAAAATTCCGGTGGAACTTTATACCGATAAAGATGTAAGTAAAGTAGCCGTAAAATTGAACGATAAAGTATTGTATTCTAAGAATTTAATCAAAGAAGGATATTTTGCCGATGAATTAAATATTGCGCCAAAGGGAATTGAAGACCTGGAGCTTGCTTTCGAATTCTACAATAATTCGGGTAAATTGCTAAAAACAGAATCAATTATGATTCTGGCATCCGACAAGCCGGTGGAATTACCAACTCTGACTATCGAAGTAACTCCGGATAAGGATTTAAATGCAGGAAAAATTGCCTCTGTGAAAACCAAAATAGTAACCAACAGTAATTTCAAATTAGGCGACGATTTAAAAGTGAGTTATAATACTCATTTGGGTTGGGAAGTGGGTTCTCAGGCCACCGTTTCCATCAAAAATCAGCAGGAGCAAAAGCTTATTCAAACCGAAAATTTCTTCCCGATTCCCGATAATTGCTGGATAGTAAATGCTTCGGCAGGTATTACTGTCAAGTATGGAAAATGTAGTTTCAGATTTCACGATCAGAAACTGATTTTCCGGGGCGATTGGGCAAAAGAAGTGGGACGGAAATAATGAAGCCCCCTAATTATCTCCCTTCGGTCGATGACCGTTGGTTCCCCCGATAGGGGACTTCCAAAGTCTGATGAGTTTGAAATGTTTGAAAGTTTTACGTTTTGTATTTTATATTAACTTTATATACTTAGTCTTGAACCCCCTTTGGGGGCAGGGGGCTTTTAATTAAATGACAACAACAAAATTATCTTTTAAAGAGAAAGTTGGCTATAGTTTGGGTGATACCGCTTCGCATTTCGTGTGGGATATGGTGGGCTTTTGGCTCTTGTTTTTCTATACCGATGTGTATGGTATTTCCGCAGCAGCTGCCGGTACAATCATGTTGGTTGCGCGCTTTTGGGATATGGCGATTGATCCGATAATCGGTGTGGTTTCCGACCGGACCAATACCCGTTGGGGTAAATTCCGTCCTTACATCTTGTTTGGGGCTATTCCGTATGCTATTTTGGCCATTCTGACTTTCACCACACCGAATTTTGGAGAAGTAGGCAAAATTATTTACGCCGGTGCAACTTATGTGCTCCTGATGACCGCTTATGCCACCATTAATTTGCCTTATTCGGCTTTAGGAGCGGTTATGACCGACGATACCTACGAGCGTGCCGGATTGAACACTTATCGGTTTATTGCGGGCTTCAGCGGACAATTTATCGTTACCGGACTGGCATTGACGCTGGCTAAGTTTTTTGGAAATGGAAATAAAGCACAGGGTTTTCAATCCACGGTGTTTTTGTTTGCAGCTTTGAGTCTGGTGTTCTTTTTTATTACATTCAAAACCACCAAAGAACGTGTTCAACCGCCAAAAGCTCAGAAAAATTCATTGAAAGAAGACTTTGGAAATTTATTTAAAAATCAAGCCTGGGTTATTTTGGCGCTGGTTGGCATCATTTCGTTTATCATGTTTGCCATGCAAAATGCTGCCATTGCCTATTATTTTAAGTATTACTTGGGTAAAGAAGATAACGTTCAGCTTTTCAACGTGGTTGGAACTGTGGCATTAATTGTGGCGCTTCCGTTATCAAAACCATTGGCCAAACGCTTTGGAAATAAGAATGTTTTCATTGGAAGTTCGCTGATTTCAGGCTTATTTTTTATTCTGATTTATATGGCTCGGGTACAGGATATTACCACTATTTATGTATTTAATATTATTGCCAAAATGGCTTATGCGCCGGCTGTTCCACTGCTTTGGACAATGATTGCCGACTCGGCTGATTATGGTGAATGGAAAACAGGTCGGCGTTCAACAGGTCTTTATTTTTCAGCTGCGGTTTTTGCTCAAAAAGCAGGGTGGGGAATAGGTGCTGCTATTGCCGGCTGGATTCTGACACTTTCACAGTTTGTACCAAACGTTGCACAAACCGACACAGCCATTACGGGCATTAAACTGCTGGTTTCGGTTATTCCGGGCATTTTATACATGTCATGTGCCATTTTTATGATTTTCTACAAAATCGATAAGAAAACAACCGACCAAATGAAAATTGATTTGGATAAAAGAAAAGAATATTAATTGCCCCCTGACCCCCTAAAGGGGGAGTTAGAGAGCACCAGATGCTTAAAGGGGAATAAGAAAATTGAAAATTAATGAGAACTACAGAAAACGAAACTAACTTAAATTCCCCCTATAGGGGGTTAGGGGGCAATCCTTCGGGGGCTAGGGGGCTTTTATTTATTGGAAAAAATCCAGTAATTTCCGAAAAAAAAACAGTAGAAGGACAATTTGTCCAAATTGATGATGAAAAATATTATCAGATAAAAAATTACGACTACATGCAGCCGTTTTTTATCAGTCTGGCAAGCGATTCCAACCATTGGATGTACATTTCGAGTTCGGGTAGCTTAACCGCCGGTCGGAAGAATCCTGACACCGCGCTTTTCCCCTATTACACCGACGATAAAATCAATGAATCGGCCGAAATGACCGGAAGCAAAACCATTTTGCACGTCAGCAAAAGTGGCAAAACCTATCTTTGGGAGCCTTTTTCGGACAGAAACAAAGGCGTGTATAAACTGGAACGGTCTATTGCCAAAAGCACAACCGGTAATAAACTGATTTTCAGTGAAAAAAATGAGGATTTAGGTCTGACTTTCAGTTACAAATGGATGAATTCCGACGAATTTGGCTGGGTAAAGAAAAGCAGCCTAAAAAATGATAATAATGAATCAATAGAAGTATATCTGGTTGATGGACTGCAAAATATACTTCCTGCCGGAATTGACCGCATGACGCAAAACGCCTATTCTACACTGGTGGATGGTTATAAAAAAACGGAACTGATTGAAAATGCAGGCTTGGCATTATTCCGTATGGAAGCCATTCTGGTGGATCGCCCCGAACCAAGTGAGTCGCTTCGGGCTAATACCGTTTGGTCATTTGGATTGAAAGAAGCTCAGTATTTATTGAGCTCAACACAACTGGACAAAGTCAGAAATGGCGAAAAAGCCAGCCCCGAATCGGAAGCTAAAGGTGTCAGAGGAGCTTTTTTTGTTAGTTCAGATGTAGAGTTAAAAGCGGCTGAAACCAAAATATGGTATTTCGTGGCTGAATTGAATCAGGACGCGACGGCCGTGAATAATCTGATAGATTTTATTGAAAAAAATTCAACCATAGCTGAAGTTTTAGAAAAAAATATTGCCAAAGGCACTGAGGCATTGAAAGCCATTGTTGCACAGGCCGATGGTATTCAGCATACAGCCGACGAAAACGGTATGGCACGTCATTTCTCGAATGTGCTTTTCAACACGATGCGTGGTGGAATTTACAGCGAGAATTACACAATTCACAGTTTGTTTTTCAGAAAACATATTCAGCATTTCAATAAAAAATGTGCGGACAAACACGCCGGATTTCTTTTGTCGCTACCCGAAACTATTGAATACGTGGAACTTGACTCGCTAATTCAGCATCAAAACGATGCTAATTTGTACCGCTTGTTTCAGGAGTATCTGCC
>CAZEEB010000103.1:0-7602 GCA_964511245.1 uncultured Paludibacter sp. | reverse complement strand
CCATTTTGCCACGACCCATTTGTGCATATACCACATTGTAATTCATGGAGTCAAATCCCAATAAATCAGTGGTCATTTGGCGGTTGAGCGGAAACGATGAGCCATAGCCTGCAGCTGAGCCCAGTGGATTACGATTGCTAATTTTCCATGCCGAAAGCAACAACTGTAAATCATCGGCCAGACTTTCGGCATAAGCCCCAAACCAAAGTCCGAACGACGAAGGCATTGCAATCTGCAAATGGGTATAACCGGGCAGCAAAATGTCTTTGTATTTATTGCTCTGAGAAATCAAAACATCGAATAACTCATCAACACAATGCACGGTTTTTTCAATTTCAGCACGGGCAAAAAGCTTCAAATCCAGCAAAACCTGATCATTGCGTGAGCGTCCGCTGTGAATTTTTTTACCCACATCGCCTAATTTGCGGGTCAGGAGCATCTCTACCTGCGAATGTACATCTTCCACTCCGGCTTCAATTGTAAATTCTCCAGCTTCTGTAAGTGTATAAATATTTTTTAATTCGGCTAACAGAATTTTCAATTCTTCGGAATTCAACAATCCAACCGACTCCAGCATACGGATATGCGCCATCGAACCCAATACATCGTATTTAGCCAGAAACATATCCATTTCGCGATCACGACCAATGGTAAATGCTTCAATTTTAGCATTCAGCTGTGTGTTTTTTTCCCAGAGTTTTGCCATTACCTTAGTTTATTGGAGTTGATAATGTTTTTGCCAATAAATCAGCAATTGAATTTATTCCTTCCTGTAACTTTTTATCAACCATCATTTTAATCATAGTGGGAAGGTCGGCTTTCAATGTCAGTTTCAGACGAGTTTCATTTTCGGCAACTGCTTTGAGTTGTATCCATACATTGACTTCGATTGGTGTGTTTTCCGAAACCAGTTTGACTGTTTTAAAAGGCTCGCGTTCCACTATACGGAAACCAATTCTTCCAAATCCATCTACCCCAAAACTGCAACTGTCCGAATCAAATTGCAAATCTTTCGCCTTGCCATTGAGCGCAGGGTTATCCTGAATTTTATTCAGGTTTTTTAAATCGCTCAGTATAGCAAAAACCACTTCCTCACTCGAGGAAATGGTTTTTATGTCGCTTTCGTATGTTGTCATTTATAGTTTACAATTTAAACAGTTACATTTGACTATTCTAATAGTAAATAGCCAATGAAAAAATATTCTATAATTTTATTCAGCTTTCCAGGTTGATGGACTCTCACGCCATTCCTTTAAAGTTTCAATGTCACTTTCGTTAATGTAATTAACTGCCAAAGCTTCACCCAGCACCGCGTCGTAATTGCAAAGCGTAGTTAGTTTAACTTTAGCTTGTTTGAATTTTTGTTCTGCAACAGGGAATCCGTAAGTGAATATTGCTATCATTCCGAGTACTTGCGAACCATCTTTTCGGATGGCTTCCACAGCCTTTAAACTACTTCCACCAGTTGATATAAGATCTTCAATCACAACAACTTTTTGCTTTGGTTTTAAATCGCCTTCAATTAAATTTTCCAAACCGTGGTCTTTTGGCGTTGGTCTAACGTAAACAAATGGTAGCCCAAGTTCTTCGGCTACCAATGCACCTTGCGCTATGGCGCCGGTAGCCACGCCTGCTATCACTTCTACATCGGGATACATTTCCAATATCAGTCGCGAAATTTCCACTTTGATAAAGTTGCGTATTTGCGGATAGGAAAGTGTTTTGCGGTTATCGCAATATATAGGTGATTTCCAGCCCGAAGCCCAAGTAAACGGGTTATTTGGTTGCAGTTTTACAGCTTTTATTTTTAGTAGTTTTTCAGCTACATTTTTTTCTAAGGTTTTCATTATGAGATATTTTATTATTATATTTACAATCAGATAAATTCATTTAAATTATTTTGCAAAAGTACACAAACAAGTTGAGAATTGAAACAAAATTAAATAGATAATAAAATATTTTTCAAGCTATTACTATTGGAAAAACACATAAATATACAATATCATGAATATATTTCGGCTGTCAATTCTAAATTAACTAATATAATGGCGAAAGAAAAGCATCTTCAATGTGTTCAATATTAAATTGTTGCCCGTGTGGAACAACCGAGATTACATCAAATCGTGTTTCGCCTTGCCAGTCAAATTGAAAAATGTATTCGTGCGCAGCATTGATAATATTTCGGATTTTTCGTTTTGTGATTGCCTCGGCAGGATGCTCAAAAGTTTCGGTAGAACGGGTTTTTACTTCTACAACCACCAATAAATCGTTTTTTTCGGCTACAATATCCAGTTCTAATTTGCCTTCAGCCCCCGAAGGTGTTGAATTATGCCAATTTGTATGCCTAATTATAAATCCTTTTTCGCGAAGATATGCTTGCGCTCGTTCTTCACCCAGATTGCCTAATTCATTATGGTCTGCCATGATTTGAGTATTCGGATAATAGCTATATTAATTAATTCGAAGCTTAGATAAAGCAAAAATACAGTTTTTTGTTATAATGTCGTTAAAATTGCTCAGATAATATTATTTTTGTCCTGAATTTCAAAGTTCTATGGCAAAAAAAAATACAATTCCGGCATCAAAACGCAGTTCACTTCGAAAACATCGACAGATTTTTACTCTGAACGATGAAGAGGAAAAAGCACTAAATCGCTATATATCAAAATATAAAGTACAGAATAAATCCAAATTTATTCGGGAAGCTGTAATGTTTACCATTATCCGAAAAATGGAAGAAGACCACCCAACTTTATTTGATTAATACCATCAATAAAAATTAAAATTTATGGAATACTTACTTGTTGTTTTTGCGTTGATTGTTGGTTTTTTGATGGCTTGGATTATTTTGTGGCGGAAGCAACAGAACGCTCAAAACATAGTGGAACTAAATCTCAAATCTACAATAGATGCACTTAATGAAGCCAATATCTCGCTCCGAATTTCGGAAGAAAAACTAAAAAATAAAGCTGAAGAATCGAATCGAATTGCCTTAGAACTGCTACAGCAACAAGAACTTGCCAATAATCGTGGCATGGAAGTTGCTACATTGAAATCCGTAAATGAAAATTTGGCAGAGAAACTTCAAAATCAGAAAACTGAAATAGAAGAACTTCAAAAAAGACTTACTTCTGAATTTGAAAATATTGCTACGAAAATTTTAAAAGAACGGTCGGCTGAATTCAGTGCTTCGAACCAAAAAAATCTGAGCGACATTTTAAATCCATTGAAAGAAAAAATTCAAAGTTTTGAGAAAAAAGTTGACGAAACCTACGACAAAGAATTACGCGATAAAATAAGCTTGCGCGAAGAAGTGAGAAAGCTTACCGAACTCAATACCAAAGTAAGTGAGGAAGCCAATAACCTTACTAAAGCGCTGAAAGGCGATGTAAAAAAACAGGGAAACTGGGGCGAAGTGATTTTAGAGCGCGTGCTTGAACGGTCGGGATTAACCAAAGGACAGGAATTTGAACGCGAAGTTGTAGTTGAAGGGAATGATGCTCTGCTGCAACGACCGGATGTTATTATTCATTTGCCTGATAATAAGCATATTGTCATTGATTCAAAGGTGTCGTTAGTTGCTTACGAACGCTTAATGTCGGCTGATACCGACGAACAACGAATTGTTTTTTTGAAAGAGCATGTAAACTCGTTGCGAAGCCATGTAAAACTGCTGAGTGAAAAGAATTATCAGAATGCTCAAAATCTGAATACACCTGATTTTGTTTTGATGTTTTTGCCTATTGAAGCTTCGTTTTCAGTTGCGGTACAGGGCGATAGTGATATATTTGCCTATGCCTGGGAGCGTAAAATTGTGATTGTAAGTCCAACAACATTATTGGCTACATTGCGCACCATATCGTCAATTTGGAAGCAAGAAAATCAGACTAAAAATGCTCAGGAAATTGCCCGGCTAAGCGGAGCGCTTTATGATAAATTTATTGGATTTGCTGAAGATATGTCGAAGATAAAAGTCAATATTGACCGGACATCAAGTGCTTATGACGATGCAATGAAAAAAATGAAAGATGGTAGCGGAAATATTATTCGCACTGCCGAAAAAATTAAGGAATTGGGAGCTAAAACAGGAAGTAAAACACTTCCTGCCGGTTTTGAAAATGCCTAAACAAATCCGGAATGAACTAAAGTGTTGGAATAATGAGATTTAAATATTTTTTTGTTGGATTGTTTCTTTTTATAATTCTGTTAAAGCTGAGTGCTTCAATGCCCAACCCTGACTTGGCTTATTGTTCAAAATTTGAAACCGTAAATATTGACAGTGTTATGCGATTGGGCTTAACAGATACTGTAAGCATCTCAAAAGTAAGAAACAAACACACGAAATCAAATTTTAAACAACTTGTAAAGAGTACAGCCGTAAAACCCGTTCAATTACCGAAATCTCTTATTGAAATTAGTCACATAACCGATACTGTTGTTCGTTTCAAAATTCCAACAAACATTCCCGCTGTCAAAGTTGATTCAATTTTGCTTTTAAGTAATCCGTTTTTTATTGATTTGGTTTATAAAGGTTTAGCATCTAAATCATTTATTCCAACAAATTTAAAAACCATTTACTACGGACAAAAAGCACAGTATTTACAGCCGGATTTATTAAAGCATTCTGACTCATTGTCGGTCAATCAATTAATTTACGATTTACGAAATGATATCAGAGACAAAATTACACAATCGGATGCCGATTTGTATAGAATGACATTCGACGAATTGCCCGATCCAAATGGGAATAAAACAAGGTTTATAAAAAAAAATACCATTACAGATGTTGAATTTGATGAAGATGATGAGAATTTAATCAAGAAAACTCAGCTTATAGTTAAAACGCCAAAACTGGGGCCATGGCAATATAAAGCCTCATCAATGGCTCAATTTTCTGAAAGTATAATTTCGTCAAATTGGTATCAAGGCGGAAATTCTAACCTGGCAATTTTAGGTATACTATCAGCTCAATTAACTTACGATGACAAAAAGAACATTCAGTGGGACAATTCAGGAGAGTGGCGAATGGGTTTTAACTCCGTGGCAGGTGACTCGATTAATCCGCTTAGCACCAACGATGACATTTTTAAAATTAACAGCAAACTGGGTATAAAAGCCGGTGGCAATTTTTTTTATAGTGCATCGGTCGATTTCTCCACACAGATATTCAATAGCTACAACGGCATTAATTCAAGAGTTTTAAAAACCTCTTTTCTTACTCCGGTTCGTTTAAATATTGGGGTTGGATTAGATTATAAATATAAGAAAATCTGGTCGTTACTTATTTCTCCATTTTCATACAAATACATTTACCTAAATAATCCGGAAGTAAACCCCAACTTATTTGGCGTTAAAGCGGGACAAAATTTGTTAAGCGAGATAGGAAGTTCGTTTAAGATAACGTATTCAAATCTCATAACTAAGGAAATTCAGCTTGATTCAAAATTTTCATTTTATACCAATTATCAAAAGGTTGAAATAGATTGGGAAACGGTGTGCGAAATGAAAATTAATCGGTTCTTATCAACCCGTATATCGTTTAATCCACGATACGACAATACAGTAATTGAAAAAAACGGATTAGTTGCTAAACTCCAATTCAAGCAGTTTTTAAGTGTTGGATTTTCGCATAAGTTTCTATAAATCATTCGAATAATAAATTCCACTCATTAAATTTCATCACACCGGATGCACCATAGCGTCCTAAGTATTCACGAATTTTTTCGATGCTGTGAGTTTTACCCAATCTTGTTTTCGAATAAAATTTATCAGCATAGCAAATCACTTGTTCTTCCATACTTTGAGGAAGCATAGAGCGATGGGGTAAAGGCAAATTATTCTGTATAATTGTCTCTAAACTTAATCCTACACCGGTATGACGCTCACAAACTAAAGCATGATTTGCTAAATTTTCTGCCCGAAGCAAGTCAGCACCTAAATAGCCGTGCTGAATGTATTGATTTGCCCCGTAGCAGTGTATGCGTGGTGCATCACACAGGTAAATACCTATGTCGTGGAGCATAGCTGCTTCGGCAATAAAAGCTTTATCTAGCTCCAACTCGGGATGTAATTCGGCAATTCTCAACGCTTTGTCTCTAACCTGTTCACTGTGAGTTAGCAGTACATGGTAAATTTCGCTTCCTTCAGGATAAAACTTTTTGATAATTTGATACGGATTTATATTTAATACGGAATTCATAAAAAAGATTTCTAACTTTGTAGATTAATACATAAAAAACAAAATTACATTTTTTTATTTTCTACAAAGGCATATTTAGTAATAATATTGGGATTATGACTGATAATTTAACCGAATGTACGTGGCCAGCCAACGATTTGCTAATGCGTACATATCATGATACCGAGTGGGGCGTACCGCTTCACGATGACCGTAAATTATTCGAATTTCTGGTGCTGGATGCATTTCAGGCCGGTTTGAGTTGGAGAACAATACTTCATAAACGTGAAAATTTCCGAAAATTATTTGATAATTTTGAAGCTGAAAAAATAGCAAATTACGACGAATTAAAAATTCAGATGTTGATGAATGACGCTTCAATTATTCGAAATCAAGCTAAAATTCGGTCTACTATTTCCAATGCTAAAGCTTTCTTACAAGTACAAGCCGAATTTGGAACGTTCGACAATTATATCTGGCAGTTTAGCAACAGAAAAATCATTATTCATCATCCAACTACCAATGCCGAAGTTCTTTGTAAATCAGCCCATTCAGATGCCATGAGTAAAGACCTTATTAAACGGGGTTTTAAGTTTGTAGGTTCTACTATTTGTTATGCTTTTATGCAAGCTATCGGAATGGTTAATGATCATTTAGAAAGTTGTAGTTTCAAATAATACTTTTTGTAATTTAGCTCCAAAAACTTGAAATTTAAATGAAATACGTCGACGTCATACTTCCTTTGCCATTGGCTAATACCTTTACCTATTCAGTCCCCGACGAATGGGCTGATTCAGTGCGTATTGGTATGCGGGTAATTGTTCCTTTTGGCAAAAAGAAAATGTACACGGCTGTGATTTATCTGGTTCATACAGTTACGCCCGTAGTTTACAAGGCAAAGGATATTCTATGTTTGATGGATAATGAACCTATCTTGCGCCGCCCTCAAATTAAGTTTTGGGAATGGATTTCAACTTATTATCAGGCTTTTTTGGGCGATGTATATCAGGCTGCGGTTCCGGCGGGTTTGAAATTGGAGAGTGAAACAAAAGTCTGCAATAATCCAGATTATGAAGCTGAAACAGTTCTTTCCGAAAAGGAAGAAAAAGTATTGATGGCTTTATCCGAAGCTAAACCGATAACTATTACTGAGTTGAACAAAGTTACCGAAATGCATGATGTAATGCCCACTTTAAACAAATTGCTTGAAAAAGGGGCGGTTGAAATTAGTGAGGAATTAAACGATAAGTTTCGTGCAAAAACTGAAACTTTTGTCAGAATTACTGCTGAAACTTTGCTGGAAGATAATCTGCGTCGTGTTTTTGATGATCTTGGTCGTGCCAAAAAGCAGTTGGAGCTATTGATGAAGTATATCGATTTGTCGAAATGTCTTATTCCAACTAAACAGCGCGAAGTTTCCCGAA
>CAZEEB010000102.1:0-7605 GCA_964511245.1 uncultured Paludibacter sp. | reverse complement strand
TTCAATTAAAAATATGTATTTTTGAAATTCAAAGTTAATTTTAGTTTTGTAAATTTTACAGGATGTATTTATGAAGAGATATTGTGTAATTTTTATTATTTGTTTGCTCTCAAAACAGTCATTTTCGCAGATTTCCTATATAATTCCATCTTCAAATTCTATTTCACAAACTTCGGTTTCCGACTCACACCACTGGGCTGCTTTTAACAATCCGGCCATGCTCGGAAATTTGATATATCCAGAATTAGGCATACACTATGAAAACCGGTATTTAATTTCAGAACTTTCAACAAAAAGTATTCAATTTGCATTGCCTTCAAACTTAGTGAATACCGGTATTTCGTTTTCGCATTTTGGCTATTCACTTTATCATGAAATGATGATTGGAATGGGCTTTGCTCGTAATTTTGGTGCTAAATTTGCCATGGGAGTTCAATTTAATTATTATACGGCCTATTTCGTAGCATCAAATTCATACCGTGGGACTTTGTTTCCTCAGGTTGGACTATCTGTAAAACTTTCACCGGAGTTTTCACTGGGGTTCAACACCTTCAATCCGTTTCAATCTGACATAAAAACTGAATTTAACAGCAAACGTTTACCTTCACTTTTCAGTTTGGGAACGGAGTATTTTTTCTCTACTGATTTGGTTTGGCGTACACAAATTGATAAAGAAGTCAGTACTAATTATCGTTTTGCCACTGGTTTTGAATACCAAATGCTGCAGCAATTCGAGCTGAAATTAGGAGCGTATGTTTCCAATTATTTAGTTCCCTGTATGGGTGTAGGATTTAAAACCGCTGCATTCCAATTAAACTTAAATACTGAATTACATCCGCTACTGGGATTGATTTCACAGGCTTCAGTAAGCTATATTTTTAAATAATTTTGCGTGAAAAAGTTTAATTTACTGTTCGTTTTGCTGTTGCTTTGTTCAATTGTAGTCAGGGCACAGGATGCTGCTTCCACCACAGAGCAAATTATTGCAGATATTTTCGAAAAATTTACAGCCGAAAGCGACGAAACGATTGATTATGAATCATTTTACGATGATTTGATGTTTTGTGCTGCCAATCCAATAAACCTAAATCAGACTAACAGAGAGGAACTAGAAAAATTACAATTTTTGTCAGAAATTCAAATTGAAAACATACTTTCATACATCTATGAATTTGGTGCTATGCATACAATTTTCGAGTTGCAACTAGTAGATGGATTAGACATGACGGATATCAGGCGCATGTTGCCTTTTGTTAAAATCGGTGAAGCCGATGATTCGAAACACAAAATATATTGGAGTGATTTATCTAAATATGCTAAAAACGAATTGTATTTTCGACTGGATAAAGGGCTTGAAACAAAAGAAGGTTATCAATTTTTAGCAAATGAGGATGCTAATGTACCGGCAGTTAATCCAAGTCAATACCTTGGAAATGATTTATATAACTCTGTAAAATACCGTTTCAATTACAAAGACAGAATACAACTGGGATTTACTGCCGAAAAAGATGCAGGAGAACAGTTTTGGGGATCGCATAATAAAGGCTACGATTTTTATTCATTTCATGCGCAGTTAGCAAATTTTGGTAAATTTAAAACCATTGTTTTAGGCGATTTTAGAGCAAACTTTGGTCAGGGATTAGTGCTGCACCCTGAATTTGGCATGGGCAAGTCAGCCTATGTTTTAAATGTAACTCCGCGAAGTTCAGGGCTTAAAAAATTCAGTTCGACCGACGAATATAATTTTTTTCGTGGAGGTGGTGCAACTATTCGATTGGGAAAGTATGAATTGTCGGCATTTTATTCCAATAAAATGATAGATGGCGACACGGTAAATGGAACATTCAGTTCAATCATCAAATCGGGCTATCACCGCACACTCGACGAATTAAGAAAGAAACAAACCGTAAATCAGCAAATTATAGGAGGAAATTTAACTTATACCAATTTGAATTTTCAAGTTGGATTTACAGCCGTACACACTGAATTAGACCAAAAGTTAATTCCGGATAAATCGCTATATAATTTTTTCTATTTTTCGGGAAAGCGACAAACCACAGGAGGTATTTTTTATCGTTATCGCTGGAAAAAACTGAATCTTTTTGGCGAAACAGCCATTACTGATAATGGCTCCATGGCAACGTTGAACGGTTGTTATTTTAGCCCGGTTTCTCAGATAAGTTTGGTGGTTTTACAGCGATATTATTCGCCGGAATACGACACATTTTATGCCTCATCCTTTTCTGAAACATCAAGGATTAATAACGAAAGCGGATTGTATTTGGGTGCTGAAGTGCGTCCATTCCGTAAATGGAAACTGGCAGTTTATGCAGACAGTTATCGCTTCCCGTGGCCAAAATACGGCATTGATGCACCATCAATTGGTAATGATTATTTATTACAAGCAGATTTTATTGCTAAGCGAAATCTGACAATGTACTGGCGTATTAAGTATGAAGAAAAACAAACTAATCTTTCTACAACAGGAGCCGTGATGCCGGTAATTGTTCCACTTCAAAAAGCTTCATTAAGGTATCAACTGATGTATTCCTTTGGAAATTTCAGTTTTAAAAATGTGCTGGAAGGAAATTTGACCAGACAAGCTCAAACAGATTGGACTTACGGTGTAATTGCCTCACAAGATGCGAGTTATCAATTTTCAAAATTACCACTAAAAATTGATGTTCGTTTTCAATTTTTTGATGCACAGAATTACGAAAATCGGTTTTATTCCTACGAAAAAGATGTACTTTATGCATTTTCGATACCAATGTATTACGGAATTGGGAATCGATACTACCTAAATATGCAATACGACATATCAAAAAAACTATCTGTTTGGTTTAAAATTGCTCAGACAGTGTATGCCGACGACCGCCAGACATTGAGCAGTGGCAACGAAACAATTTCCGGAAATCGGAAAACCGATGTCCGATTTATGCTTAAATGGGAGTTTTAGCTTTTTTAAAACTTAAATAAATGACATTATTACATTACAAAATGACATAAAATCAATTATTTACAAATAATTGCCATCTCTACATTGCAATTTTGAAATTTTGCCTTATCTTTGCATCGTTTTTCAGCCTGAAGAATACAAATTCCTCGCCATTCAACAAACATTAAACTGTAAAATGAAGCTCTTAGATCAAATTATGACACGTGCCAAGGCAAATCCACAACGCATTGTGCTGCCCGAAGGTACCGAAATTCGCACGCTAAAAGCAGCTGACATTATTTTGAAAGAAAAAGCTGCCAAGCTAATTCTGATAGGAAATCCGACTGAAATTAAGCAACTTGCAGCCGAAAATAATCTTAACTATATTTCTGATGCAACCGTTATTGACCCTGAAACGGATACCAAAATGCCCGTTTATGCCAACTTACTTTATGAACTGCGCAAAAGCAAAGGTATGACCACAGCTGAGGCTTCAAAACAAGCAAAAGATCCTTTGTTTCTGGGCTGTTTGATGATTAAAAACGGTGACGCAGATGGCGAATTAGCCGGAGCACAAAACACTACGGGAAATGTACTTCGTCCGGCATTTCAAATTATAAAAACATTAGCAGGCATAAAAGTTGTATCGGGAGCTATTCTCATGTTTACACCGGCAACTCAGTATGGCGAAAATGGCTTACTTGTATTTGCCGACTGTGCTGTGAATCCTAATCCAACGGCAGAAGAACTGGCTCAAATAGCTGTTTGTACGGCCGATACAGCTCGTGTGATTTGTGGCTATGAACCGCGTGTGGCTATGCTCAGTTTTTCGTCTAAAGGAAGCGCCAAACACGAATTGGTAGACAAAGTGGTGGAAGCTACCCGAATAGCTAAAGAAATGGCACCCGAATTGATGATTGATGGCGAGCTGCAAGCAGATGCCGCATTGGTACCGGCAATTGGTCAAAGTAAAGCGCCTGGCAGCAAAATAGCCGGACATGCCAACGTTTTGGTTTTTCCCGATTTACAAGCCGGAAACATTGGTTATAAAATGGTTGAACGATTTTCAGGTGCTCAAGCAGTTGGACCTATTTTACAGGGAATGGCTGCACCAATCAACGATTTATCGCGTGGATGTTCGGTGGATGATATAGTGAAAATGATAACAATTACAGCAAATCAAGCAATGAAATAAATCAGAAGCAAGGAGCAAGAAGTAAGAGGCAAGTATTCTGTGCCAGTTCTTACCTCTAATTCCTTAGCTCTTACCTCTAAATAAAAAATTATGGCAGAAGAAATTATTGAAGCTATTGAACGCTATGGACTAAGTAAACGTAACCGAAAACGGACACTTTTTTCACGTATTGGCGTGGTAGGTTGTGGCAAAGAAGGTAGCCTGATTGCAACTACAGCCGCTTTTAGTGGAATGGAAGTGGTTTTTCTTGAAGTAAACGAGGACGGAATAGCCAATGCTTACAAGCGAATTGAAGAGAAACTGGACAAAAAAATCTCCAACTGGGGATTGACAGAAAATGAGAAAAAAGTAATTATGGGACGAATTACCGGAACCATGAATTATGAGGATTTTAGCGGCTGCGATTTTGTAATTGAAGCCATACGGTATCATGATAATACCGGTGTTCGTAGAATTGCACAGCGCAAGGAAGTTTTCAAAGAGTTGGAACGCGTGTTGTCGGTCAATGCAGTTATAGCTTCAAATGTTTCGACTGTTATTGTAACTGATTTGGCTTCCGAACTGGAACATACCGACCGCTGTATCGGTCTGCATTTTCTATCAAATGTACCTGATTCTCAGATAATTGAGATAGTTCCGGGTTTAAACACATCAAACGAAACTTTCGAAAAGGTATGTCAGTTTGCCCGCATGATAAATTACGATTATATTCCGGTAATGGAATCGTCAGGATTGGTTAGTATTCGTATGTTTTTAATTCAGCTTAACGAAGCCTGCGGCATTTTAATGGAAGGCATTTCGAGTGTTGATGATATTGATAAAGTACTTACAGTAGGATTTGGACACCGTCAGGGCGTATTCAGAACAGCAGACCAAATGGGAATTGAAAAAATCGTTCGCTTGCTCGAAAATTTATGGGACGAATATGGTAGTTTGAAATACAAACCATCACCGGTTTTATTGCGACTGTTCAGAGCCAAACACTTTGGCGTGAGTACCAACAGGGGTTTTTACAGCTATGATGAATTCGGAAACATAATAAGATAAGGAGGATTAGAGACATGAATATATTAGTTTTGAACTGTGGAAGTTCATCGGTAAAATACAAATTGCTCGACATGGAGAGCAACGAAGAGCTTGGAACCGGCGGTGTAGAAAAAATAGGGATGAAAGGCTCTTTTCTGAAGCATATTCGTCGCGACGGTCAGAAAGTAATACTGAAAGGCGAAATTTTGGAACATCAAATTGCCATTGAATACATTTTGGGGGTACTTACCAGCGAAAAACACGGTGCTATAAAATCGCTCGAAGAAATCAATGCAGTGGGTCATCGGGTGGTTCATGGGGGAGAAAAATTCAATTCGAGCCAGCTTATTACCGACGAAGTTATTCAGAAAATTGTGGAATGTATCGATATTGCACCGCTGCACAATCCGCCCAATTTAGCCGGTATTTATGCCATCAACGAGCTATTGCCCGCTGTACCTCAAGTGGCTGTTTTTGATACTGCATTTCATCAAACCATGCCCGATTATGCTTATATGTATGGTATTCCGTATTCGTTATACACCAAATACGGCATTCGGAGGTATGGATTTCACGGCACAAGCCATAGATATGTTTCGCGTCGAGCGTGCAACTTTTTAGGAATTGACTACGATAATACAAAAATGATAACAGCTCATATTGGCAATGGGGCTTCGGTGTGTGCTATCGAAAATGGTAAATCTGTTGACACCTCCATGGGCTTTACCCCCGTAGAAGGATTGATGATGGGAACCCGTTCGGGCGACATTGATTTGGGAGTAGTTACTTTTTTGATGGAGAAAGAAATGATTGGGTCGGCCTATGTTTCAACTTTGTTTAACAAACACAGCGGTGTTTTGGGCGTTTCGGGTATTTCGTCGGATATGCGCGACATTGAAAATGCTGTGGCCGAAGGAAACGAACGTGCCCGATTGGCACTTGACATGTACGAATATCGGATTAAAAAATACATCGGTTCTTACACAGCTGCTCTAAATGGCATTGAAGTACTCGTATTTACAGGTGGAGTAGGTGAAAATCAAGTTCAAACACGCCGTAAAATCTGCGAAAGCCTCCAATTTATGGGAGTGAAAATTGATACCGAATTAAATCAATCACGTGGAAAAGAAATTTTGATAAGCAAGCCTGATTCGTTGGTTAAAGTTGTTGTAATTCCAACTGACGAAGAATTTATGATAGCAAAAGACACCTTGGAAATACTTGAAAAACGATAGATTTTGATTTCATTTTTTGAGCAAAAACGCCTGATTCATTCTGATTCAGGCGTTTCCTATTTATATTCGAAAATTTAAACTATTTTTGTTCTTACATTCCTTTTAAAATTAATATGGTATTTGCAATTTTATTTTTAGGCGTTTGTGCCGGCATTATGTCGGGCATGTTTGGCATAGGTGGTGGAATAATAATGGTTCCTGCTCTTATTGCCTTTTTCGGCATGGATATACTCAATGCCAATGCTACATCGCTGGCTGCCATGCTATTACCAGTTGGATTGCTTGGCGTATTTGCTTACCATAAAGCCGGTTTAATTCAGGTGCGCGATGCACTTTGGATATCGCTTGGTTTGCTTGCCGGCTCGTTTTTCGGGGCTGAACTGGCTGTTACGCTCAATGTAAAAATACTTTCGAAACTCTATGCAGCCATTCTGCTTTATGTTGCCATTGGCTATATGGACATTCCCAAAATGCTCGCTAAAAAACAAACTTCAACCGAAAACACGCCGAAATCCGAAGCTGTTCATTATTATTTTTGGCAATTTATACTGCTGGGATTGGCTGCAGGAGTTTTTGCCGGAATGTTTGGCAAAGGAGGTGGATTGGTTATTGTGCCCATGCTAATTAAATTTTTCAAGTATGATGCAAAGGCTGCCTCAGCAACTTCACTGGCGGCATTACAACTTCCGGTGGGTTTGCCAAGTGTCATTGTTTATGCTCAAGCCGGTTATCTGAATTGGGCAAATGCCGCACTTATAGCTCTGGGTATAGTTTTTGGAGTATTTTTTGGAACAAAACTGGTCCTAAAACTTAACAGCAATACCTTCAAGAAAATATACGCTGTGTTTTTGCTCGGAGTGGCAGTGTATATGCTATTGAAGTATGTTTAATCCAAAACTTGCAACTCCTTTTTCAATATCGGGTAACAATTTCTTTTTTCCGATGTTTCGGTGTTGTTAGCAACAAACCGAAAAAAAAGAAGACAGAGACTGAGCAACGCAACACGAAAAATCAAGATTACAACGCTCGACAATACGATATTTTTACATAAAAAATAATTTTGATTAAAATTAAAGAACAATTTCATATCTTTGCAATTCAATGAATTTCAAACACGACAAATTGACAAACAATAAAATGCTTTTATAACTAATCTTAAATGAAAGAAATTGAATTCATTGTATATTTAGACAACCAACAATTAAATCGAC
>CAZEEB010000101.1:0-7827 GCA_964511245.1 uncultured Paludibacter sp. | reverse complement strand
GATTTCAGTTTATCAAATTCATCGTAGGTGTTGGTATACGACTGGAAATAAGCCAGATAAAATTGATTTTGATATTTGTGTTTAAAGAATTCAATTCCCTCTTCAATTTGCTGAGTGATTGTTTTAAGCGGTTTGCAATACTCCGGACTAAATGTTTGATTATTACAATACGTACAGCCGCCAAGCCCTTTGCTACCGTCACGATTGGGGCATGTAAAACCGGCATTGATCGATATCTTTTGAATACGTTCGGTAAATTCAGATTTCAAAACCTGATTGTAATTCAGGTAGCGTTGAACTTTAATATTTTTCATTTTTTATCATTCTGCTTATTCAGTAATCGCAATTCAACGCGACGATTTTTAGCTCTGCCAATTTTAGTCCGATTGCTTGTAAATGCTTTGGTTTCGCCATAACCTACTGTGCTTAAATCAGTTGGTTCACATCCGGCTTTAATCAAAAAATCTTTCACGGCTTCGGCTCGTTTTTCGGATAAAATCATATTACTTTCATCAGTACCAATATCGTCGGTATGACCACTCAATTCAATTTTGAGTTTTTTTGTTTTTATTAATTGTGCCAATCGCATTAATTCGGGTTCAGAATAGGGTAACAAGGTACTTTTGCCGAAATCAAAAAATACATTATTAACTTTAATTGCATTTCCACTTTCAACCATTTGTTCCAACGTAAATAAATCGATATTTTCTTTAATATTAACCGGTTTCTCTTCTGTACGTAAATCAATACTATTTGAAACAGACATATATGACTCTTTATCAGCATAATAACCGTAAATTTTTCCCATTGGCAGAACGATAAAGAAACTACCATCATCGGGGTCACTTTTAGTAATTCCCAGGTTTTTACCGGTTTCCAAATCATCCCATCGTACTTCTGCCGACATTGGTTTATTATCTTTTGTAATTAATTTGCCTGACACTGTCGAAACGTATCCCGGACGAAGATTACGTGGCAAATTAAGCCAAAAAATATCTTTATCACCTGATAAACTAAAATTGAAAATTTCATTATTTGCAGCTTCAAATGCACTTCCAAGGTCATCGTATTGCCTGGTGGAATAAAATTTTCCATTCGAATTTGAAGCAATTTTTTGCAAATCCTGAAAGGCAATACTTATATCAGTTAAATCGTAAAGTATTGTTTGTGTTTTATAAAGCATGTTGTCATGTTTTATTTTATTCAAAGCAGAATCAAGTTCTATACAACCGTTTGCATCACCATCGGTTAGCAGCATGATTACTTTGTTTGCCGAATGTTTATCTGCATTGCGTTTCAGGTACTGACAAGCATATTCATACGCTTCAAAAGTGGGAGTATCTCCACCTACCCGAATGTTATCGATAAATTGCAACAATGGAGCTATTTCGCGCGAAAATGCACATGAATCGGTAATTGGTGTATTACAATTATTCGAAAATGTTAGGATTGAAATTTCCGAACTGTTTTGAATTGCAGTCTGACAAACTGCCGTCGTTGCTTCCTTTAGGGCTTTCAGCTTTGAGCCCGACATGCTTCCTGACACATCAAGTAACAGTAAAATACTTGAATTGAAATTTGATTTCCGCTCGTACGAAAAATACGCTTTATCACCTGCAGTACTGACTTTATAACCCACATCGGAACTTGCTGTATTAATTTCTTTTCCTAAGTTCACTGGTTCGCTCCAACAATTCCAACAGGTGTCGGCTAGGCGTGTGGATTTAAAAACATCAAGTTTTCCCAAACCACCATGACCGTCCGAGCTAAAATAGAGTGTTTTTTGGTCGGCATGCAAAAACGGTGTTCGTTCGCAATATTGGGTATTGATAACCGGACCTAAATTTATAGGTTCTCCCCATTTCTGGTCGGATGTAAGTAATGAAATATAAATGTCTGAAGGATATTGTTCATCACCATGGTATTTCTGAACTGAATTTAAATGATTTAAACCACCTGAACGAGTGGATGAAAAAAGCAATCCTTTTCCATCGCCGGTTAACATGCCATCCAGTTGGTATCCGTTTGAATTTATGGTTTTTGGAAATTCAACAGGCTTTGACCAACCCGAAACTGACTTTGTAGAATACAATAATTTCCCCGATTTGAAAAGCAATATCATTGTTCCATCGGCCGATATGCTTATGGGAGCTTCGTTTGAGTATTTTGACGATAATTCAGGCACAATTTTAGCTTGTGCCCAGATGCCATTCTGTTTTTTCGAAACAAAAATATCTTCTCCACCCAAATTATCTTTTCGACGGCTTCCACAAAAATACATTTGTTCATCATTGGCAGTTACTACTGGCGAATATTCGCCTCCATCTTCGGTGTTGATGCTGTTTCCAAATGAATTTATTTTAACTGAATTATTCCATTTGGCATTTAATAAATCTAAAAGATTATTTATTTTTTTATTGTTTTTTCCAAAATAATAAGCATAAGTTCTTACTTTTTTAATTGCACTACTCCAATTTTGAATGGCTAAATCGTTCGATATCAGTCGTTGTAATGCCACAAAAGCTTTTTCGCGTGGCGCTGCCAATCGGATGTATTCATCATATCTCTGAAATTTCCAATCGCTATAAGGTAAGTTCAACAATAGTTTATTGGACATGCGTGCCAATTCATAATCTTTTGATTTAATTTCTTTTGGGATTTCATTTCCAAAAGTTTTGAAAAAAATATCAAGCGATTGTGATTCACCATCATTGGTATAAATTTCATAATAATGCTTTAACGCAGTGCTTCTACGTTGTCCTTTAAAATTGTCGATGCAAAATTTTAAAGATTTCAAATCTTGTGAACTTGTTGATAGCTGTAATAAGCTATCTTGTACGGCATTAATCCAATTACTATTCGGATATTTACGAATAAAATCCTGATAATCCTTTGCATTTTTTGACTTTATCGAATGTTGGTATTCCAGATTTTGAATTTTTGATTGAAGTTGTTTTGCTTCTTCGGTTTGAGGATAAAGTTGGATAAATTTACTGTAATCTTCAATTTTGTCAGACTGGATTGTGTGTAAAAAAAGTTGTTTAAAGGAGTCTGTCGATTGATTAACAGTAAGTGAATCAGATGCTTGAGCCCAATTTAAATAGTATGATTCTGTAAAAGCGAATTGAATTGAAAACGACCAATTTAACAGAACAACTAATGTGACTATTTTTGAATTGAAACGATTTTGATTGATTTTCATGAACTAATTTGTTACTCACTGTTTTACAAAGATAGTATGTAGACAGCTATTTTGCAAGTTTGTAACAAAAAAATGATTTTAACGAATTCATTATTTTAGCTTACGATTTATATAAAATGTTGTATCTTTGCAAATACGAGTTGATTAACTTTTTCAAGTTACTAATAAATAATGAATTAAATGCATAAATCAGGCTTTGTAAATATTGTTGGCAATCCAAATGTTGGGAAATCAACTTTAATGAATGCACTTGTGGGCGAGCGAATTTCAATTATTACCTCCAAAGCACAGACTACCCGACATCGAATTTTGGGAATTGTAAATGCCGATGATTTTCAGATTGTATATTCGGATACACCTGGCGTATTGAAACCAAATTACAAGCTTCAGGAGTCTATGCTTAATTTTTCACGTTCTGCTTTGTCCGATGCCGATGTGCTTTTGTATGTTACCGATGTTAATGATTCGTATGAAAAAAATGAAGATTTTGTTGAAAAGGTTAGGATGAATCCTGCACCCATTTTGCTAATTATCAATAAAATAGATTTAATTGACGAAGAAAAACTGCTGGTTTTAGTTGAAAAGTGGAAAGAACTTCTTCCTCAAGCCGAAATTTATCCGGTATCAGCAATCGAAAAATTTAATGTTGATGCTTTGTTTAAGAGAATCAAGGAATTACTTCCCGAATCGCCTCCATTTTTCGAAAAAGATCAATTGACCGATAAGCCTGCACGTTTTTTTGTTACTGAAATTATTCGTGAGAAAATTTTAATGAATTACGAAAAAGAAATTCCGTATTCGGTGGAGGTGGAGGTGGAACAATTTCAGGAAGATGAACGTATAATTCGTATCAATGCCATTATTTATGCTGAGCGCGATTCCCAAAAAGGAATTTTAATAGGACATGGAGGCAAATCGCTTAAAAAAGTAGGTACAGAAGCTCGTAAAGATTTGGAATTATTTTTCGATAAAAAAGTGTTTCTTGAATTATTTGTTAAAGTTGAAAAAGATTGGCGAAACAAGGATATAAAGCTGAAAAGTTTTGGTTATAAACTCGATTAAATTGAAAAATTATAAACTCATGAAAACGACAAATATTTTAGCTGCATTTCTTGGCGGAGCGATAGTAGGAGCAGCATTTGCTTTGCTTTTTGCACCCGAAAACGGTAAAGAAACTCGACGGAAATTAAAGGAAGCATTAGCTAAACGAGGAATACATTTTACAGATGATGAACTATCAAATTTTACAGAAGAAATTAAAGAGGAAATTAAATCTGATTCAACCAATACAAAATAAAATTATAATAATCAATGGATTACAAAAGCGAACCAATGGAAAATTTTCAGCAACTTTATGACGATATTAAGAAATACGTTTCGTTGCAAACTGAATATGTAAAAGTTGAGTTTGTGGAAAAACTCACTATTTTACTCTCTACATTATTAATCATCATGTTGGTATTGATACTTGCAATTACGGGTTTATTTTATTTGTTCTTTTCATTTGCCTACGCTTTAGTTCCCTTAGTTGGTAGTATTGCACTTGCTTTTGCACTTGTTTCGGGATTATATTTGCTGTTAATTATTCTTATTTTTGTTTTTCGTAAAACATTTATAATCAATCCAATGACTCGTTTTTTGAGCAAATTATTTCTAACAAAAAATTAAACTATCAGCAACATGGAACTCGTACCTACCAAACGAAATAAAAATACAAAATTTAGTTTAGAAGACCTGATCGAACATAAAGCGGCATTGAAATTGCAACTCGGACAGCAACGCGAAAAAATTAACTTATCAAGTAAAAGCCTTTTTTCGATTGAAACGCTTACAACTTATTTATTTGTAACACTTCCTTCTAATTTGAGTGTGACCGATGGAATCAATATGGGAATGAAATTAGTAAAAGCAATTCGTAGATTTTTCGGCAAATAATTGTTTGATAGTCTGTTATATTTCATAAACAGTTAAATCTTCGCCAAGTATTGTATTTTCAAACACAGCTCTCGCTTCATTTAACAGCTCATTTTGATTGCTATATCGAGCTGAAAAATGTCCAATAATTATCTTTTTAACTTTTGCTTTTTTTGCAATTTCAGCAGCTTCACGTGCGGTGCAATGTTCCGTTTGGTGTGAACGGATTTGCTCTTCTTCCATAAAAGTAGCTTCGTGGTACAAGCAATCAACACCCTCAATAAGTGGGATTATTTTTTCGGAATACCCTGTATCTGAGCAATATGCAAACCGTTTTGGTATTTCAGGTTGGATGGTAAGTTGAGTATTTTGAATGATTTCGCCACTTTCAGTTTCAAAGTTTTCGCCTTGTTTTATTTTGGGTATTCGCCAGGTTGGAATATTATAAAAATCAATCATTTCGCGAATTATATGACGGTCTCGAGTTTTCTCTTCAAATAAAAACCCACAACATGGAACTCTGTGTTTCAAGGGGATAGTATAAACTTTTACACTTCGGTCTTCGAAAATTAATTCATTTTTTCGGGGATTTATAGAATGAAAAATTACTTCGAACGACAAATCCTGACAAAAATAGTTCAATTGTGGTTTAAGAATTTTTTCTAAGTCGGGTTGCGCATGAATATGCAATTCGGCAGTGCGTTTTAGCATTCCAAAGGAGGAAATTAAACCCATTAAACCAAAACAATGATCGCCATGCAAATGTGAAATAAAAACATGTCCCAGACGGGTAGTTTTAACTCCCATTTGGCGCATTCTAATTTGTGTTCCTTCGCCACAGTCAATCAGGTATTGTTTATCACGTAGTTCAAGTAATTGTGCCGAAGGAAAATTTTTTCGTGTTGGTAGTGCTGATCCACAGCCTAAAATGGTGAGAGTTGCTTTCAAAATTCAGATAATTAGTTAATTGCGAGCCAGATAATTTTTGTTTTAGAACTCATTTTTCAACAAACTATAAATTGCCAAATCAACAAATCCATGCTTATGAAGTTCGCCATCGCGTTCAATTCCTTCAAAACTGAAATTTAAACGTTCAGGTATTTTTCTGCTTTTCAAGTTTAATGTGGCGGCTTTAATCTGTATTCTGTTGTAATTCAATGAATTAAAGGCATAATCAATCAATGCTTTGCATGCTAGTGTCACAATTCCATTTCCCTGATATTTTTCAGAAATCCAATATCCTATTTCAGTTTTTTTGTTTTCTAAATCGCTATCTTTTAATCCAATAATTCCTACAAATTGCTTATTAAAGCTAATAGCCATAGTTAGATTTATTCGATCGGAATTTAAGTAACTCTCTATAAACTGATTGGTATATGATAAGTCTGTAGTTAAATCTACAAAAAAAAGCCATTCGCTCAAGTATTCTCTCTGATTATCAATAATATAGTAGATTGGTCTTAAATATTCAAAACCAATTTCTTTTAAACTAATATTTTGATTCACAATCAGTTTTAATGGTTTCATTTAATGCGATGTAAGAATACAATTTTAATAATATGGAAGCTTTTTCAAATGCGGGTTTTTGTTTTAAGCTCAAAATCGCGACCAAGGTATTTCTCCCTAACTAAAGGATTGTCAGCTAATTCTTTAGAAGTGCCTTGAAATAGAATTTTTCCTTCAAAAAGTAAATAAGCTCTATCTGTAATAGTTAATGTTTCATCCACATTGTGGTCGGTTATCAGAATGCCGATATTTTTATCTTTCAGTTTCCATACAATGTCTTGAATATCTTGTACGGCTATTGGATCCACCCCTGCAAAAGGCTCATCGAGCATTATAAATCGGGGTTCAATAGCCAGACAGCGTGCTATTTCCGTACGGCGGCGCTCGCCTCCGGAAAGTCTGTCACCAATATTTTTACGCACATGTTCCAGATTAAACTCTGCAATTAAAGTTTCCAGTTTTTCTTTTTGTGAAGTTTTGCTAAACTTAGTCATTTCGAGCACCGATTTGATATTATCTTCCACCGTCATTTTCCGAAAAACCGATGCTTCCTGTGCTAAATATCCAATACCGCTTTGAGCCCTACGATACACAGGATATTTAGTGATTTCAGTATCGTTCAGGTAAATTTTACCCGAATTAGGAGCCACCAAGCCGGTTGTCATATAAAATGTAGTGGTTTTACCGGCACCGTTTGGTCCTAGTAATCCTACTATTTCACCTTGTTTTACGTTAATTGACACATCGTTTACAACCGTGCGTTTACCGTATTTTTTAAATAAATGTTCGGTGCGAAGCACCATATTGTCGTTGGTCATTTCTTTGAAATTAAGATTACAAAAGTACAATTTATTAAAGTATTATCAAAATTCAGAAATAGAAACATAAATGAAACATGAAACAACTAATTTAAGGAAATTATTTTTTGAATTGATTATCAAAAATCAATAAACAGTATATAATTTCAATTCATTAATAATCAGATTATTGTTAAATTTATTTACTATAAATTTAATTAAACATACAATTATAAAACTTAAAATATATATGCAATGCTCTGGTATTTTAATGATTTAAATTTGAAAATATAGAAATAATTATTACTTTTGCACTAAAATCATTCAATTAATAATATTGTATTGATTTCAATTTTCAAATTATTAAAATTTAATCCCATAAAGTTTATGAAAAAGATTTTACTTTCT
>CAZEEB010000100.1:0-7916 GCA_964511245.1 uncultured Paludibacter sp. | reverse complement strand
TACTTGCAAAAGAGTTTAATAAAGATATGGCTCTGAAAATTGAATCAGAGCGATTAAGTCAGGAGCGCTTACTTAAAGAAAAAGCGCCTAACGTGTCAATTGAAGGATATAATCAGCCAAAAGCGGCTGAAAAAAAAGTAGAACAAATTAATATTACTGTTCCTGAAGATAAATTACCTCATTTCAAATCGGTGGGTCATATTGATTTGACTCCGAAAGAAAAACCGCTTGAACCTAAAATTGAGAAACCAATTGTAGAAGCTCCAAAACCGGTTGAAGTAGTTATTGAAGCAAAGCAGCCTGAAGTAATACAGAAACCGGTAGTTGAAGAACCGCTACCTGAAATTGTTAAAGAAGTAATCATTGAGCCGAAGCCGGCACCTGCAGCGGTAAATGAGCCAGAGCCAAAACCAATACCTGAAATAATTATTCAGGAAAATGAATCAGCAAAAATTCAAAAAGAAATTATTGA
The DNA here is from genome assembly GCA_964511245.1 of uncultured Paludibacter sp. Lineage (GTDB taxonomy): Bacteria > Bacteroidota > Bacteroidia > Bacteroidales > Paludibacteraceae > Paludibacter. The sequence continues at coordinate 7,444 of CAZEEB010000100.1, read as the reverse complement.
ACAAAAACCGCTTACTATTGAAAAGCCGATAAAAAAGATTGAAATTAAACCCTCTGTTGTTGAAGAGGAAACTACAGAAGGGATAGTTGAAACAAAAGACAACGATCACGAAGAAGATGAAGTTTTTTCACTTGCACGGCCAACATTGGATGTAGCACCGGTTGTTATCGGAACAATTGATTTAAATTTACTGAATCAAAGTACCCGTCCAAAAGCAAAAACAAAAGAAGAAAAGCGCAAAGAACGTGAGGATAAAAGCAAAATATATTCAGATGGTAAAAAAGGCATAATTCTTGGCGAGAAAAAAATACTTCGTTCGGCAGCTGAAGTTGCAGCAGATCCAAATTCTTCCAATCCGAAGAAAAAACGGGAACGGTTTTCAAACCAAAAAGTTGATATTAATAAAGTTGTTCAACCAAATGGTCCTACACAAGGTTTTGCACATCCTAAAAAAGTTACACCGGGCACCACAGGAGGCAATAATAATGCAGGAGGTCAGAAACCGAATAAAAACGCTGTTAAACGCCCAATTAAAACGGTTGTAAACGAAGAAGATGTACAAAAACAAATAAAAGAAACCCTGGCTCGTTTGTCGGGAGCAAATAAAAAAGGGAAAGGCTCAAAATATCGTCGTGATAAGCGTGATAATGTCAGTGCCCGTCAACAGGAACAAGCACAACGCGAGCGCGATGAAGAAAGCATCATCAAACTGACCGAATTTGTAACAGCAAGTGAATTGGCAGTAATGATGGATGTATCTGTTAATCAGGTAATTGCTACTTGTATGAGTATTGGCATGATGGTTTCAATTAATCAACGACTTGATGCTGAGACTATTAATATCGTAGCCGAAGAATTTGGATTTACTACCGAATATGTTAGTGCCGATGTAATTGAAGCCATTGGTGAAGAAGAAATTGATACGGAAGCAGATTTATTGCCACGAGCTCCTATTGTAACCGTAATGGGACACGTTGACCATGGTAAAACTTCGCTGCTTGATTACATCCGAAAAGCTAATGTAATTGCCGGAGAAGCCGGTGGTATTACCCAGCACATAGGCGCATACAATGTAAAACTCGAAAACGGACAACGTATCACATTCCTTGATACACCGGGTCACGAAGCATTTACGGCTATGCGTGCCCGTGGAGCAAAAGTAACCGATATTGTTATTATCATTGTGGCAGCCGATGACAATGTAATGCCACAAACCATTGAGGCTATAAACCATGCTTCAGCGGCTAATGTTCCCATGATTTTTGCAATAAACAAAGTAGATAAACCCGGTGCAAATCCCGAAAAGATAAAGGAAACACTGGCACAAATGAACTATTTGGTAGAAGATTGGGGTGGAAAATACCAATCACAAGATATTTCAGCCAAAAAAGGTGATGGAGTGGCAGAATTACTTGAAAAAGTATTGCTCGAAGCTGAGCTTCTTGAACTTAAAGCCAATCCCGATAAACGTGCAATCGGTTCTGTAATTGAATCAACACTCGATAAAGGGCGTGGTTATGTTTCCACTGTTTTGGTTCAAAACGGCACTCTGCGTCAGGGCGATGTAGTATTGGCAGGAACATATTTTGGAAAAATCAAAGCCATGTTCAACGAACGAAATCAACGTATTACCGAAGTAAAACCGGCTGAACCCGTGCTTATACTTGGTTTAAACGGAGCACCACAGGCTGGCGATAATTTCAATGTAATGGCTTCAGAGCAAGAAGCGCGTCAGGTGGCTAACAAACGGGAGCAACTGCAACGTGAACAAAGCATCAGAACAAAAAAGCATTTTACCTTGGATGAATTAGGTCGTCGTATAGCACTTGGTGATTTCAAAGAGCTGAATATCATTGTTAAAGGTGATGTGGATGGTTCGGTGGAAGCATTGGCTGATTCGTTATTGAAACTTTCTACTGAAAACATTCAGGTAAATGTTATTCATAAAGCTGTTGGAGCAATTTCCGATTCGGATATTATGTTGGCAGCTGCCTCAAATGCCATTATATGTGGTTTCCAGGTTCGTCCAACTTCTACGGCTCGAAAAATGGCCGACAAAGAAGAAATCGACATCCGATTGTATTCAATTATTTACGATGCTATTGAAGAAATCAAATCGGCTATGGAAGGTATGCTTTCTCCTGAAATTAAAGAAGAAATTACTGCTACGGTCGAAATTATAGAAGTATTCAAAATCACGAAAGTAGGTACCATAGCCGGCTGTCTGGTTCGTGAAGGTAAAATTAAACGCAGCAATAAAGTTCGAATTATTCGCGACGGGATTGTTGTTTTCACAGGCGAATTAGATTCGTTGAAACGATTCAAAGACGATGTGAAAGAAGTGGGTACTAATTACGAATGTGGACTTAATATAAAGGGCTACAACGATATACGTGTAGGCGATATGGTTGAAAGTTTTGAAGAAACTGAGGTTAGAAAAACACTTTAATAGTCAGCAATTCATAAAAAATGCCGGTTTCAGAATAATGAATCCGGCATTTTTTATAGGATAATTCAATCGAAGAATTATTTTTCAAGCTTTTCAAGTAGTAATTTTACCCCCTTTTCCACATCCTGAGTTTCTTGTAAAGCTTTGATAAAAGCACTTCCTATAATAGCTCCCGATGAATATTTGTTTACCATGTCACGCGTGGATTTATTGGAAATACCAAAACCAACCAAGCGTGGATTTTTTAAATTCATAGAGTTAATTCGATTAAAATATTCTATTTTGTTATCAAATGAATGTTGTGTTCCGGTAACTGCTGCCGACGAAACCATGTAGATAAACCCGTTGGTATGGCTATCTATCGACCGAATGCGATCTTCAGAAGTTTCGGGTGTTATTAAAAAAATAAACTCCAAGGCATAATGTTGTGCAATTTCTTTATATTCGGCTAAAAAATCTGCCATAGGCAAGTCTGGAATAATCATTCCGTCAATTCCTACCTTATTACATTCTTTGCAAAAAGCCTCAAATCCAAATTGCATAATCGGATTCAGATAACCCATCATAACAAGCGGAATGTGAATTTTGGCACGAATAGCTGAAAGTTGAACAAACAATTTCCGGATGCTCATGCCGTTAATTAATGCCTGTTGGCTGCTATTTTGTATCACAATGCCATCTGCCATTGGATCAGAAAAAGGGACACCAATTTCTATTAAATCCACGCCATTAGCCTGAAGGCACTCAAGTATAGGCACAGTATCTTCCAGTTTTGGAAATCCGGCAGTGAAATACACCGAGAGGATATCTTCTTTTTTTTGTTCAAATAATTGATTAATTCTATTCATTTTTTATTCGCTCATGTTTCATTACTTCCAATTAACCAGTCCTCGTACTAAACTGATAATTCTGTAATAAAACTATTAAGTAGTTCTATATTTTTCATTCCGGGTTTTACTTCAAACCTACTATTCAGGTCAATTCCGGCAAATTTTGGATGTTTAATTTTCAAAATGGCTTCCACATCATCGGGAGCAATGCCACCACTCAATAAAAATTTTGTTTCACCTGTATACTCTTTGAGCATTCCCCAGTTAAATTTAAGCCCGGAACCACCGTAGGAATCTGTTTTGGTATCAAAAAGAAAAAAGTCACATGCACCTTCATACGCTTTGCAAACCTTGAAATTATACGCTTCGGCAATAGGGAAGGCTTTAATAACGATAAATCCGGCTCGTCGTAATTCTTTGCACATATTTACCAGCTCATATCCATGTAATTGCACACCATCAAGATTGTATTTAGTGGCAATTGTTAGGATATTTTCTAAATCTTCATTTACAAATACAGCCATTTTCTTAATGCTTTTTGGCAATGCGTTCAGGCTTGCAATATCCAATGGCTGAGCATAACGTGCCGATTTTGGATAAAAGATAAAACCCATAAAATCCGGTTTTAATGCTGCAACATCAATAATATTTTCAGCGAATTTCATTCCACAAACTTTAATCAGCATATTGTTTCCGTATTAGGAGTTAATCTAAATGTAGTTACAGAGCTATTCAAAAAAATGACACTTAACATATAAGAGAAAACCAGCTAAAAAAAACGATTTTCATCTCAATCCTCGCAATAATTCTCCAATTTCCATGCGCTTCTTACCCGATATTTGAACAGAAATTAAGTGTAAAAATCCATCTTTTAAGGCAATTTTAGCATATTTTTTGCCATCAGTAAGCACAGCTCCCAAGGCTAAATTATGTGAAATATGTTCTTTTTCAGCACTAAAAACTTTGAGTATCACACTTTCTGTTTGATTGGGAAATGTTAGCTCAATCCAGGCAGTTGGATTGGGAGATAATCCACGTACAAAGTTATAAGCATTGATTACTGATTGCTGTATATCAATCTGACAGGTTTCTTTAAAAATTTTTGGTGCTGATTTAATAGCTATATCGCCCTGAATAAATTGAGACTGGTCAATGGCGTTGGTATTTCCGGAAATCAATAAATCAACTGTTTTCTTAACTAAAGCTGCGCCCAAAATCATCAGTCTGTCGTGAACAGTTCCGGCCGTGTCGGTTTCGGATATTGATATTTTTTCTTGTAAAATAATTTTTCCGGTATCAATTTCATGAGTCAGAAAAAAGCTAGTAACTCCTGTTTGGCATTCACCATTTATGATTGACCAATTAATTGGCGCTGCACCTCGGTATTGCGGTAATAATGAGGCATGCAGATTAAATGTGCCATGCCGAGGCATATTCCAGACTACTTCGGGCAGCATTCTGAAAGCTACCACTATTTGCAAGTCGGCATTGAGTTTTTGCAATTCATTTAAAAAATGCTCGTCTTTTAGTTTTTCGGGCTGCAAAATCGGCAAGTTGTGAAGTAAAGCATATTGTTTGATGGGTGAATATTGAATTTTATGACCCCGACCGGATGGTTTATCAGGCATGGTAACAACACCCACCACTTCATATTGATTTTCAATCAATATTTTCAGACTCTCCACTGCAAAATCGGGCGTACCCATAAAAACTATTCTCATTGTAAAAACCGATTTGATTTAAAATTGATTTCTTTTGTCCACACCCCAAAGCAATTTATTTTTTAAAGTAGAAAAAAATGTGTGGTCCAGTTGTTTAATGGTTTTAATATTATAATCGGCTTTCACTATTCGAAGTTTTATATTGTGATCCAACACTTTAGAACGGCCATCAATAGCTACTAAATAGCAGTTACTCCGGCTGTGAACCTCAAGTTCAATGGTCCATGAATCGGGGATAATAAGTGGCCTGACATTCAAACTATGCGACGCAATAGGCGATAAAATAAAGTTTTGAGTTTGAGGTATAACAATCGGACCACCTACGCTCATTGAGTAAGCTGTAGAGCCTGTTGGTGTAGAAAGTATTAATCCATCGGCATGATAGGTATGAACCATTTGTCCGTTAATTGCAGCTGTAATACTCATCATTGAAGAACTATCTTGCTTCAAAATTGAAACTTCGTTAAGTGCAAATGGGTATTCAAATGACTCTCCATCAGTTGTTTCCACATATAGTAACGACCGTTCTTCCACTATAAATTTAGCATCCAGTATGGCATCCAGGGCTGGTACAATTTCATCACTTGGCACATCGGCCAAAAAGCCTAATCTGCCGGTATTAATACCCAATATAGGAATCCCTTTTCGACCAATTCGAGCCGCAGTATTTAAAAATGTGCCATCACCACCTATACTCAATGCCAAATCAGCATTAAAATCATTACTTTTAATGAGTTCAATGTGTTCTAAATTCAATTCTGATTTAGTGCTAACAAATTCAAACAACTCATTATCAAGTAAAAGAGTCGTGTTCTTATCGTTAAAATAATTAAAAAGTATTTCGATATGCGATAGCAAAACACTTCGATATGTATTTCCAAAAACAGCAACTCTCATAATGTGTGGTTTTTAAATAATGGCCGTATTATTTAAATAATAAAAGATGGATATTCTTAACAATGTAATGCTCTAAAGTTTAAAAATAATTGAAACTTAAACAACTACTGACTTGCTTCTGTTTTTTTTAATTATTTTTGTGCAAAATATAATGGCACTGCAAAGGAACTAAATGTAAATGAAACCTGCAAATGGATTTCAACTCACTGTTCTTAAAAAATAAAAAAACGAAATGACAAAACTAAGCGTAAATATCAATAAAATAGCAACCCTTCGGAATGCCCGTGGCGGAAATACTCCTAATGTAGTAAGTGTTGCGCTTGATTGTGAAAGCTTTGGTGCTCATGGAATTACCGTTCATCCACGACCCGACGAACGGCATATTCGGTTTCAGGATGTTTGGGATTTAAAACCACTACTTAAAACTGAATTTAATATTGAGGGCTATCCATCGTTCGAATTTATACAGTTAGTAAAATCAGTAAAACCACAACAAGTTACTCTCGTGCCTGATCCACCCGAAGCAATAACTTCAAATTCGGGTTGGAATACAGTACTTCATTTGGAATTTTTAAAAGATGTTGTTGCTGAATTTCAAGCTGTTGGCATACGTGTTTCAATTTTTGTAGATACGGATTTAAAAAACATTGAATATGCAGCCAAAACGGGTACTGATAGAGTGGAACTTTATACCGAACCCTATGCCACCAATTACAGTAAAGACAAGACCAAAGCAATAGCTCCATTTTTGGATGCAGCCAAATTGGCAAAAAGTCTCGGCTTAGGTTTAAATGCCGGGCACGATTTAAGTTTAGAGAATCTGGCTTATTTACACACATGTATTCCATGGCTCGACGAAGTCTCAATAGGACATGCACTTATTGCCGATGCTTTGTATTTTGGACTTGAAAACACAATAAAGCAATACAAAAAACAGTTAGAATAAAAGTAAAACGGTACGAATTTTGATTTGTACAAATGGACTGGAACGATATTTGAACAAACGATATAAAAAATGGCGTGAGAAAATCTGAATTTTATGGTTTATTAGGTTCAACCTTATCAAGTGTAATTTTATTATTTTGCTTGTGGTTTGTAGTTTTGAAAGTACCCAAATTGACTGAAAATGAAGGATTTTTAGTAAGTTTTGGCGATAGTTTTGATGCAGGTGGTATGGGTAATGAAGCTCCAACAGCAAGCGAAAAACCTGCTGAAAGCACCAAAAATGAAGCTAACGCAACTAAAATTCAAACCGAACCAAAATCAAAACCCGATAAGCAACAAGTGTTTACTCAGACAGAAAATTCTGTGTCCATAGCCGAACAAAAAGAGAAAGAGCGTGTTAAACGTGAACTGGAAAATGTAAAAGCACAACAAATTGAAACGAATAAACGCATAGCCGACCAAAACCGTAAAGAACAAGAGGCTATAGAAAAAGCTAAATCGGTGGATGGTTTATTCTCAAACGGAGGTTCGGGTGGTGGCAGCGGCAGTGCCAAGGGAACAGGTACCGGCAAAGGATCGGGTGCAGGTTCAGGAGCAGGCAT
>CAZEEB010000099.1:0-7942 GCA_964511245.1 uncultured Paludibacter sp. | reverse complement strand
TTCAGGTACGCATAATTGCGCAACATGGTTTCGATAAACTCATCCTGATACTTGTAACCAGTGAAAAGCGTTTCGTCCGGAACGAAATAAATGTAGGTTCCGCGATCGGTATTATTATTAAAAATTTCGCTGTCTTTGGAGAGCTTTCCACGTTCAAACTCAGCTCTGCGACTTTGTCCATCACGGAAACTTTGCACCACAAAAGTGGACGAAAGTGCATTTACTGCTTTTGTACCAACACCATTCAATCCAACGGATTTTTTAAACGCTTTGGAATCGTATTTACCACCTGTATTCATGATGGAAACCGCATCAATCATCTTGCCCAGCGGAATTCCGCGACCAAAATCACGCACCTCCACATGACCGTCTTTCACAGTTACTTCAACTGATTTTCCAGCACCCATGCGGTACTCGTCAATACAGTTGTCGAGAACTTCTTTCAGCAGCACATAAATTCCATCGTCGCCATGCGTTCCATCCCCCAGCTTACCGATATACATACCGGGGCGGCGACGAACATGTTCGAGACCTTCGAGGGTGATAATATTGCTATCACCATAATCAACCTGTTGGGGAAAGCCCCCTAAATCCCCCACAGGGGGACTTGTTGTTTCGATATTCATAGAACTTATTTAAAAAAATGCACAAATTAATTAATAGAAATTGTCTTAAAGTCCGCCTGTGGGGGATTTAGGGGGCTTTTCACCTCGCAATCCAACTTTCAGGATTTTGAAGTGTTTTCCCGTTCCACACCTGAAAATACAATTCGGTTTTATTGTCACGTTCGTCATCGGTATAAATTTTACCAATGGCCTGTTTAGCAGTTACATGGTCGCCTTCACGCACAAAAATCTGAGTCAAGTTGGCATAAACGGTTCGGTAATTTCCGTGTTGAATAATCACTGCATTATTGCTTCCCGGAATGGAGAAACGCTGCGTAACTATGCCTTCGAACACTGCACGTGCCGAACTTCCAACCGGAGTTTGAATATAAATTCCTTTGTTATTTGTAGTTACGTGTTTCAATACCGGATGTTCGTGGATGCCAAAATGTCCGCTTATAAATCCGTTGGAAGTTGGCCAGGGTAAGCGACCCTGATTACGCTCAAAATTACCGGAAAGTAGCGTCTCTTCTTTTGTTAATAATGAAACCGAAGAATTAGTATTTGATTTTGAAATCTCAGTACCTGATTTTTGTTCTTTTTTAGAACTTCCCGTTTTGCCCGTTTTAGAGTCTTCGGTGGCATGTTTTTTCTCTGTTGCATGTTCTTCTGCCAGTCTTTTCTTTTCGGCAGCAGCCCGTTTGGCTTCGGCTTTGCGAATTTCTTCGGCAATTAACCGTTCAATTTTATTATTGAGTTCGGCAGCTTTTTTCTGCTGTATTTTTAAATCATCACGTAGTTTTTTTTCTTTTTTCTGAAGGTCGGTGAGCAATACTTTTTCCTTTTGCTGGTCTTTTGTCAGAATTTTTGCTTCGGTTTCTTTTTGTTTCACTACTTCTACTTTGGTGGTTTTGTGAACCTGCAGACTATCATTTTTATGCTGAATCTGGATTTTTATTCCTTCAATTTTATAAACCTGTTGTTTGCGGTAATCGCTGAATTCTTGCAAATAGCGCAAGCGACGATACGATTGGTCGAACGATTTTGCCGACAATACAAACATTATTTTGCTGTACAAACTGCGGTTGATGTGGGCTTCTTCAACCAACCGGGCATAATCCGTTTTTAGTGCCTTCAGATTGCCTTCAAGTCGTATTTTTTCCTGATTAAGTTGTCCAATTTGCTGATCAAGTTTGTTGATTTCAGTTCCAATATTTTTAATTAATGTCTTTCGTTCATTGATATTTTTGGAAATAATGGTAAGTTTGTTCAACGAACTTTTTTGTGATTTCTTGGTTTCATTCAGCATTTTGCTGGTCATTTCCAGTTTTTGAAGTGCCTGTTTGCGTTGCAACTCCAGCTCCTTAACTGTTTGTGCAGGCAAGTTTCCAATAGTTATAACAAATGAAGCTGTCAGTATCAGAAATCGGTTCAATTTATGTTTTATCATCGTTTATTTTTTAAGCAATTGGTCTAAATCGGCATGTGTAAAACGCTCAGCACTTGTCGGAATAAATTTTATATCAGTATCAAAAGCCACCTTCAGGATAGAAAAATCACAACTCACTTTGGTTTTCTGACTACTTATTTTCAAGTTTATTTTCTGCGGAAAATTCACTCCATTTTCATTTAAATAATCATTATAAGCAGTTTGTAATTGGTAATTATTTGTTTTTGTCGTTAATAATACGCTTTGAATTAGATATTTATCTGAAATACTGGTTTCTTGAATCATATTTTTATCCTCATATCGCAATGATTGCCGATTAACATCCACACCCAAAAGTTTGCAGCTGTCAGTTTTAACGTTTTTATTCCCTATACAAAAAAACCGTGAAGTAAGTAACGACTGCAGACTATGATAATCTACATTTACCCCAAATTGGCTGCTAAAATACAAATAATCGGTGGCATAATAACGCCGGTTCATTTTATCAAACACCTTGATGCTATCGTTTGTAAATTCTGCTTTAAACATTTCAATTCCCAGAAACGGTTGAATGGAAAGATACAGGGCTGAATCTTTTCTGATTTTGCAGGTAGCTGAAACATTCAGTTTACGATTGCCCATTTCCAATTCCATAGCCATTTTGCTCACATTGGCCGTGCGAAATTCAGGTTGGTTTTTCTGAACCTGTTCAATTAGTTGAACAACCGGATTTAGTTTCTTTTCCGGCATAGGCTTTGAAATGGTTTTCATTGTTTTACATCCTGAAAATACCACAAGAAAAAGCAATAACAAAGTGCTTAATTTCAATGCTTTGCTACTTACTGCTTGCTGCTTGCCGCTTACTGCTGTTATTGCCTTTTCCATCCTTTGTTCTCTATTTTCTTTTTCAAATCATCGGTTTTATTTCCTGTATCGAATGATTTTTGCCAAATTTTAAGGGCTTTCTCATCATTTTTTGTCATCCACAGTATGTCGCCGTAATGCTCCAGTATTACACCCGATTCCTCGTCTTTTTTCATATTATCAATCGCCCGTTCGATATAATATTTTGCCAGCGAATAATTAGCCTGTTGATATAAAATCCAGGCATAAGTGTCTAAGTAGGTGCTGTTTTTGGGTTCCAATTCCACCGTTTTAGCGCTCATACGTTCCGCTTTTTTTAGTTCATCCTTGCTTAGCGAAAGATAATAGGCATAATTATTCATTACCATAATATTCTTCGGATTGGCTGCCAAGGCTTTTTCGTAATTTATAAACGCCGAATCTTTTTTCTCAATTTTAAAATAGGTATCCGCAATTTGTGCATAAAAATCACTTTTTAAATCCAATTGGTCAGGAGCGACAAGTGTTAATCCTGATTTAAACGATGTCAGTGAGGCCGGATAATTTGCCAACTGAAACTGGGCAATTCCTCGATAGAAGTACCAAGCCGATAATTTAGGCAAGTTCAAAATAGCGCGATCAGTAATTTTTTCAATTTGTTTGAAGTTCTTTTCGGCAATGTAAATTTGAATATATCGCATCCAGGTTTGGTCATTTTTGGAATTAATATTCAACATCGATTCCAATTCCGAAATTGCCTCAGCATTTCGTTTTTGAACTTGCAAAAAAACAGCATAATAGCCATGAACCTGCTCTTCCATGGGGTAACGGTCTACCAGCAACTTGAACAAGCTTTCTGTTTCGCTAAGTTTGCTGGAATCGCTAACCATTTTCTCAACATATTGACCTAAAACTTGTACTTTCATATCCGCATCGAGCTGGTCACTTTTCAGTGCTTTTACAATTTCATCGGAAGCCTTATCGGGTTGATTAACTGACTTATAGTAATTCGACAGCGAAACATGAACTATAGCATTTTGTTGATCATCTTTTAATACTTGCTGATAAATTTCAAAAGCACGCTGTGGCATTTTTTGTTGTAAGTAAATGTCGCCACGAAAAACCTTATAACGTGATTCGGAGGGGTATTTATTTACAAGTTTGTCAATTTCAGCAATTCCTTTTTTTTGATTATTCAGAAGTAAATACAACTGAAATTTTTCGAGTGAAAGCGCTTGATTTATGCCTACCAAGCCTTCTAGTTTTTCGTATGCAGCAATTGATTTGTCAAACTGCTTTGTTTCTTTATAAAAAGTGGCAAGCATGGTATATACTTCCTCTTTGTTTGGATATATTTTTTGAAGATTTGTGGCAATCTCTATGCATCGCTTCCAGTTTTTCAATTCGGAATACATACTGATTAGCTGCACATTATACCACCAATTTGTAGGGTCGGTTTTAATCGATTTTTCCATACAATCAATAGCTTTGGCATTAAATCCGATTGCAGCATATAACAATCCAAGCTCTGATTGAACGCCCGAATCAACTGAATCTAATGCGGCGCAAAGTCTGAATGTTTCAATAGCCTGGTCATATTTTCTGTTTTCCTTTTGCTTTATACCTTCGTAGAAAAAATAATCGAATTGTAGTTGTTCCGGTTTCGTTAAACTACAGATTTTCGGACTTTTAGCAACCTGTTTTTTTGTTTCAGAATACGAATTTAGCGAAAATATGAGGGTTATAAAAAGAAAATGTATTTTATACATAAAATTGATAATCAGATTAATCTTGGCAAATGACTGTTCGCTGCTGATTGATTAATTAATGTTTTCCGGTATGTCCAAATCCACCTGTACCACGTTCAGTTTCACCCAATTGGGCAACTTCAATCCAATCAGCCTGAGCATGTTGGGCAATAACCATTTGGCAAATTCGCTCACCATCGGCTATAACAAAGTCTTCAGTCGAAAGATTCACTAAAATTACACAAATCTCGCCGCGGTAATCAGCATCAATTGTTCCCGGCGAGTTCAATACAGTTATGCCTTTTTTTATTGCCAATCCGCTGCGAGGACGAATTTGAGCTTCATATCCTTCAGGAAGCTCAATGAATAATCCGGTTGGTATCAATTTTCGTTCCAACGATTTCAAAACAATTGGTTCATCTATGTTGGCACGTAAATCCATCCCTGATGATAGCGCAGTGGCATATTCGGGAAGTGCATGTTTGGAACAGTTTACAATGTTTATTTTCATCTGTATTGTGTTTTTTAGCGTCAAATAAGAGTCACATACTGCGCTTTGTTAATTTAAACATAGTTTAGCTACAAAAATACGCTTTTTATTGCTTATCGTGCTTATCAAAATGCTAAAAATATAAATTTTTCAAAGTTGCTTTTCATGTTTTAGATTAAATTTCATTATTAAATACCTATTTCGACATTTTTTAAATTACGGGCATCGTTTATAAATGATCAGTTTTGACTTATAAATTATGAGTTTAGACTGAAAATAGTTGTAATGAATAAATTGACAATCTACATTTGCATCAGTTTTTGAAATAAAAATAACGATGAACTAATTCTCAAAAAACAATAGTAACAATTTAAAATTTTATCATTATGAAAAAGAACATTTTTTTAGCTATTGCAATAGCAACAGCATTTGTTTCGTGTAACAGCAATGAAGATTTGGCAAGTGGATCTTTTGCTGTATCTTCCTCAAGTTCAGCATCAATTTCTAATTATTTAAGTCAGAACTATCCTGAAACAAAAATTATTTCTACAGTTTCGAGTGGTTCAAACCTAACTGCAACATTAAATACAGGCGAAATGCTAACATTTACCTCAAACGGAAACTTAATTTCATATTCCAATAATTTTAAAGCAGGAATGAAAGCTGACAGTATTCCAACCCCGCCTAATGCTAATCCGAATGACAGTGTTGCCGGACATCATCGGGGTGGCGATGGTCATGGAAAACCTGGTGGTGGATATGGAAACGGTCACGGCAAACCGGGAAAACATGGTCATGATAAACATTTTGAAAATGAAATTCCGGTCGATTCCTTATCGGCAACCATTACCAGCTACATTAGTGCAAATTATTCCGGATTCTCAATTATTCATGCCGAAAGTGATACTATTTGCCAAGGCACAGTAACTGAAGTTTTAGTTTGTACTGCTGCTTCCGAACCCCAAAAACTGATATTTGATACAGCAGGCAATTTCTTGTTCAAAGGCGAAAGAATTAAATATGCCAATGTACCAGCTGCTGTATCTGATGCTGTAACTGCCAATTATTCAGCATATTATATAATGAAGCGAGCAGGAAAACTTACGTTGACCGACGGAAGCAATCAATATAGAATTTTTATGGAACTTGATAAAGTTCGAAAATCGGTAACATTTAATGCCGATGGTACTGTGGCTTGTGAAAAGTAAATAGATAGATTTTGTTTATGTTAAAACTCTGGACGAGAAAATCGTTCAGGGTTTTATTTTTATTAAAAAGCCAGACAAAAAACAAAACTTTTTTGCAACTTTACTGTTTCTAAAACTATAAATAAGTTAGTATAAATCATGAGAAATTCAGATAATCCACTTACTATTAAGTCAGTAACTTTAAAAAATCGCATTGCTATGTCACCCATGTGTCAGTATTCAGCAAATGATGGGTATGCAAATGATTGGCATTTATTACATTATGGTGCCCGTGCAGTTGGAGGTGTTGGTCTGATTCTGGTTGAAGCTACAGCTGTTAGTCCTGAAGGGCGCATAACTGCAAGCGATTTAGGAATTTGGAAAGATGAACAAATTACCGAATTGAAAAAAATAACTGAAATTATACATACAAACGGTTCAATAGCCGGTATTCAAATTGCACATGCAGGACGAAAAGCTTCACACGCCACTCCGTTTAATGGTTCAAAACAATTAACACTTAAAGAGGGAGGTTGGTTTGCCGTTGCCCCATCGGCTATTCCGTTTGAGACAAACGAGCAAGCACCTCTTGAATTAACGATTACAGCCATTCAAACCATAATTGAAGACTTTAAAACTGCAGCTTTTAGGGCTAAACACGCCGGTTTTAAAGTGCTGGAAATCCATGCTGCTCACGGTTATTTGATTCATGAGTTTTTATCGCCACTCACAAACCGACGAACCGACGAATATGGCGGTAGTTTTGAAAACAGAATACGCCTATTAACAGAAATAATAGCAGCTGTTAAAACAGTTTGGCCGGAAAATTTGCCCTTATTAGTGCGCTTATCAGCAACAGATTGGTTTCAAGGAGGTTGGGATTTGGAAGAAACAAAAAGGCTGGCAACTCGGTTGAAACATGACGGAGTTGATTTAATCGATTGCTCATCAGGAGGAAACATCATTGATCAGAAAATACAAGTTGGTCCCGGTTATCAAGTTCAATTTTCTGAAGCGATTCGGAAAACAGGTATTCTTACTTCAACTGTCGGATTAATTACTTCAATTGATCAGATTGAAAACATATTAGCTGAAAATCAAGCCGATTTAATTTTATTAGGTAGGGAATTATTGAGAAATCCGTATTTTGTGTTAGAAAATTCGAATTTGGAATGGCCGGTGCAGTATCTGAGAGCAAAACTATAAAAAATGGAGACAAACTTATTAAATTTATAAGCAACAGAAAACTATGAATCAATAGAAGAGTTTTTCACATTAGCGGAATAACAAGTAAGGTAACTGTTTTAAATGCACTGACTCGTAAAAGTGAGATTTTATCATTGAATGAAATTGCAAGTTCACATCTTACCCGACTTACATTTTGTGGAATACTTTATAAAGTAGCAAAAGACACAAATGCTATTGGCTCTATGAGTGGACATGCAGAAGGAAGCAAAGCACTTGCACATTATAGGGATTTTGACGAAGAAAAAAAAATTTAGCGAACTTACTTGAATAACGTTATATTGCTTATTTGACAAACGAATATTTTACTGTTGCAAAAGTTATTATTTGAGAATATGCTTATGTTGAAAACAAAACATCTACAGCAATAAAGATTTCATTATTAGTCTTTTTCG
>CAZEEB010000098.1:0-7943 GCA_964511245.1 uncultured Paludibacter sp. | reverse complement strand
TATTCTTGTGAAAATAAATTATAAAAAGAGAACAAATTATCGAATTTGATTCTATATTTGTATTATTAATACTTCACAGTATTATTAATACTCTGTAAGTAGAATCAACTTAAAGATTAAATATATTAATTATTAACCTTTAAATTATAGAAAAATGAAAGTGAACATTAATTGGACTCGCATTGTTTATATTGTCGGAGTTGTAGCAATGTGTTTTTGTGCCATTGATCCAATGGAGGGGTCTGTGGGAATTTTAATTGGCAGCATTTTGCTGGCAGTTTCAACTGTTTTAACGAAAGATCGTCATTGGAAAATTTTCATATACAGTGCCGTTGCTATTCTTCTAGGTGTATTTTTCTTGTGGTTTTTTTCATGGTTGGGAGGTATAGGTGAGAAAACCCAATATTCAAAGTGGTGGATTATAACCATGTTACCATATCCGGCTGGTTGGCTTACAACAGTTGTTTTATTGATAATCAGAATCTTCAAAAAACAAGTAGAAGCGTAAAATAATAAATCATTTCAAAATTATAACTTTAAAATTAAAATACATGAGTAATCCGACAGAGAATAAAATATACTTTCCTTCGCAGGAAGTAATTAACCAGGCAAATGTAAATGAATACGAAAAGCTATATAAATATTCAATAGAGAACAGAGAAGCTTTTTGGGCGGAACAAGCCGAACATCTATCATGGTTTAAAAAATGGGATAAAGTAATTGATGCTTCGAATGCCCCATTTTATAAATGGTTTAGCGGGGCAAAAACAAATATTGTACATAATGCCATAGACCGCCATCAGCACTCGGAAGTTCGAAATAAACTAGCATTGATTTGGGAAGGTGAACCAGGTGATGTTCGATCGTTCTCGTATCATGCGCTGAACCGTGAAGTTTGTCAATTTGCCAATATTTTAAAAAGTATGGGGGTAAAGAAAGCTGATGTTGTTACCATTTATATGCCCCAAATTCCAGAACAGTTATTTGCCATGTTGGCTTGTGCAAAAATTGGAGCCGTTCATAGTGTGGTTTATGGTGGTTTTAGTCATGAAGCTTTGGCTGACAGAATTAACGATGCCAATAGCAGGGTTGTAATAACCGCTGATGGAGGTTTTAGACGAGGTAAAGTTGTAGAAATGAAATCTGTTGTTAATAAAGCAATGGAACTTTCACCCACGATGGAAATTTGTATTACTATAAAACGTGTAAATACAGATGTTTATATGGAAAATGGTCGTGATTATTGGTATCATGATTTGGCGGCACTACCTATTGCTTCATCAAAGTGTGATACCGAAATTATGGATGCAGACGATACTTTGTTTCTATTATATACTTCCGGTTCAACCGGTAGACCTAAAGCAATGATTCATACACATGCCGGCTACAGTGTCTATACTTCAACTACTCATCGAATGGTTTTTGATATTAAGCCGGACGATCGTTATTGGTGTGCCGCAGATCCGGGATGGATAACCGGTCATAGTTATATTGTATATGGTCCATTGATGAATGGTGCAACAATAATTATGTACGAAGGTGCTCCTACATTTCCATATCCCGATCGTTGGTGGAAAATGGTTGAACGATACGGCATCAATATACTATACACTTCGCCTACTGCCATTCGTGGATTGATGCGTTTTGGTGATTCATGGCCAAATAGAAATGATTTAAGTTCACTGCGTTTGCTGGGTTCGGTGGGTGAACCAATCAATCCCGAAGCGTGGCGTTGGTATCACGAAGTAATTGGAAATGCGAAATGTCCCATTATGGATACCTGGTGGCAAACAGAAACTGGTGGTTTTATGATTACACCACTGCCAATTACGCCTTTGAAACCCGGCTCGGGTACAAAACCATTTTTTGGAAATGAAATTGCAGTAGTAGATGACGATGGAAATGAAGTAAAGGCAGGCGAGGAGGGAACGCTTGTAATAAAATCACCTTGGCCGGGCATGACTGCCGGAATTTTTAAAGACCCGGACCGCTATTTGGATATTTACTGGTCGAAATACAAAAAACAAGGTTGGTATCTTACCGGTGACTCTGCAAAAAAAGACGAAGATGGTTATTTTTGGATTATCGGACGAACTGACGATGTAATAAAAGTAAGTGGATATAGACTTGGAAGCGCTGAGATAGAAAGTGTTATGATTAGTCATCCTGCCATTGCCGAATCAGCAGCAATAGCTTTACCTCATCCTGTTAAAGGAAATTGCATACATATTTTTGCAATTGTACGAAATGGATACGAAGCCACAACTGCACTTGAAATGGAACTTATAAATCACATGGTAACTCACATGGGTCCAATTGCAAAACCAGAAGCAATCAGTTTTGTGGATCAACTTCCAAAAACCAGAAGTGGTAAAATAATGCGTAGGGTTCTAAAAGCCAGAGCCTTAGGCTTGCCCGATGGAGATTTAAGTACTTTGGAAGAATAGTAAAAAAAAGAGTTGTCTGTTTTTTAGACAACTCTTTTTTTTACACATAATTGCAATTAAATACTATTAATGGCATTTAAATCTTGAAATGCTACTTGTAAACGAGCTATAAGAGATTCTTCTCCTTTACGTAACCACACACGTGGATCATAGAATTTTTTATTTGGTTTATCTGCGCCCTCAGGATTACCAATCTGACCTTGCAAATAATCGTGGTTTTTTGCATCGAATAATCGAATTCCATCCCAAAAAGCCCATTGTGTATCTGTGTCAATATTCATTTTAACAACTCCGTAGCTGATTGCCTCTCTGATTTCCGCGTGTGTTGAACCAGATCCGCCATGAAATACAAAGTTTACGGGATGCGAATCACTAAGACCAGCCTTTTCTTTGATAAAATCTTGCGAATTTTTCAAAATTACAGGCATTAGTTTTACATTCCCCGGCTTATAAACCCCATGAACATTGCCAAACGAAGCTGCAATTGTGAAATTTGAGGACACTTTACTTAACTCTTTATATGCATAATATACATCGGCCGGTTGTGTATACAAAAGGCTATTGTCAATACCACTATTATCTACACCAACTTCTTCACCCCCGGTAATTCCCAGTTCAATTTCGAGTGTCATACCCATTTTGCTCATACGCTCCAAATAGCGTTTGCTTATTTCGATATTTTCTTCCAATGGTTCCTCTGAAAGATCAAGCATATGCGAACTAAAAAGTGGTTTACCATATTGTGCAAAATGGCTTTCACTTGCATCAAGCAATCCATCAATCCAAGGAAGTAATTTTTTGGCAGCATGATCAGTATGAAGTATAACATGCACTCCATAGGCTTCAGCCAATATATGAATGTGTTTTGCACCGGCAATTGCACCCAGAATAGCTGCTTGTTGACCTTCCATTTTCAAGCCCTTTCCGGCATTGTATGCAGCTCCACCATTCGAAAACTGAATCATAACTGGTGCATTGGCAATCTTAGCTGCCTCCATTACAGCATTTACGGTTGATGAACCAACAACATTTACTGCAGGAATAGCAAATCCATTTTCTTTTGCTACTTTAAAAATAAATTGTAAATCATTACCGGTTACTACGCCGGCTTTTACGTTTTCTGAAATTTTACCCATTTTTTCTTTAATTTAGTGTTTATGATTAGGAATATTTAATAATTTAACTAGGAAAAACTTGAAATAATACAACATATTGAAATTAACAATTAATTAACTCGAAAGTTCTTCAGATAAAAAATGCTCTAATTGCTCCGGTTTTAAATTAACAGTAAACTGACCATTTACCGCATACGAAATATGACCGGTTTCTTCTGAAACAACTATGGCTATGGCATCTGTATTTTCAGTAACTCCAAGAGCAGCTCTATGTCTAAGCCCCATTCGTTTGGGTATAGTTTGATTTTTTGAAACGGGTAAAATACAAGCAGCTGATTTCAATTTCCCGTTCGAAACAATTAATGCACCGTCATGTAACGGGCTGTTTTTGAAAAATATATTTTCGATGAGTCGTGAGTTAATGTTTGCATTAATTTGTTCTCCCGAATGCGTGTAAAACTCCAAAATATTAGTCCTTGTCAAAACAATAAGTGCTCCGGTAGAACTTTTAGAAAGATTTCTGCAGGCCAAAACAATTTGAACTAAATCAAAATCCGTTCTTTCCTTTTCAATTGAATTATTGCTAAAAAAACGCTTTAAAGAATAGAAAATACTTCCTTTTCGACGAGATCCTATTTTTGAAAAAAAACGTCGAATTTCATCTTGAAATAGCACAATTAAAGCAAAAGTACCAACACTGATTACACGGTCGAAAATGCCACCAAGTAATTCCATTTTGAAAACATACGAAACAAAAATCCAACAGATAATAAATGTAAGAATGCCTACAAATATATTTACAGCCCCGGTTCGTTTTAATAATTGGAACGTTTGGTACAAAAGTACAGCTACTAGAAAAATATCAATAAAATCTTTAAAACCTATTTGAAATCCCATTATATTAGATTTTTTCTGAATATTTATTAAATATAGATATTGCTTGCATAGCCTCTTTAACATCGTGTACCCTGAGAATTGAAGCACCTTCAACCAATGCTAAAGTATTAGCCGAAGTTGAGGCATTTAAAGCATCGCCCGAATCAATATTTAGTAAGTTATAAAGCATAGATTTTCTCGATAACCCGGCCAATATGGGTACATTAAGTTCTTTAAAATAATGTAACTTGGATAGTATTAAGTAATTCTGCTCTATTGTTTTTGCAAAACCAAATCCAGGGTCAATAATTACATCATTTACCCCTAATAAACGAAGTTGCGATATTTTTTTTTCAAAAAAATGAATAATTTCAGAAACTATATCATTGTAATTAGTCATATATTGCATGTTTTTAGGATTTCCCTTTATGTGCATC
Source organism: uncultured Paludibacter sp. (assembly GCA_964511245.1). Lineage (GTDB taxonomy): Bacteria > Bacteroidota > Bacteroidia > Bacteroidales > Paludibacteraceae > Paludibacter. The sequence goes on along the minus strand of CAZEEB010000098.1, from coordinate 3,068 downwards.
AACACGTATGATAAATTTAAATCGGCAATAGTTTCAAACATTAAATCATCCAATGTTCCACCACCAATATCATTTACCATGGCGATATTAAAATTATTAACGATATTCCGAACGACACTAGACCTAAAAGTATCAATAGAAATTATGATTTCCGGAAATTTAACTAAAATAACCTCCAGTCCTCTGGAAAGTCGTAGTATTTCTTCATCTTGCGACACAAATTCCGCATTAGGGCGTGTTGAATATCCTCCCACATCAATTATAGTTGCACCATCTAAAATCATTTTTTCTACAGCTGTCAACAAACTTTTATCAGACGAGTTTCTACTACCTTTAAAAAAGGAGTCGGGCGTCAAGTTTATTATTCCCATTACTATGGGTGTAGATAAGCTTAGAAGTTGATTTTTTAGATTTAAATGCAAAAACTAATCAATAAAAAGATTGAAAATACTCAAAATGTTTTGAACTATGCAAATCATTTGCAAAAGTAAGAAAATATAGCGATAGACGCATCGAAAAAAATATTTTTTAAAAATTTCATTATAAACTATACTTTTTTGATTTAAAATCTGTTATTAAGTCAAACGATTTTTCAGAAAATTCCAAAAAAAACAGACTAAATGACTAAATAAAGGAAAAAAGTACTATTTTTGCAAAGTTGATTTAATACACTTTATATTATCTAAATATTATACCTTTTATGAAATTGAAAACCATAACTAAATTTGCAGCTTTTTCATTGGCACTTGCCATGGTTGCTTGTGTAGGAAACCGAGACGAAAGTTATTCACGAGTTACAGGATGGAAATATAATGATAAAAATGAAGCCGGATTTACCGTTAAGAAAGGCTATGTTTCGCCTATACCCACTGGAATGGTAGCCATAGAAGGAGGTTCATATACCATTGGTGAGAAAGGCGAAAATGTAACTACAGTACGCGATAATAAACGCAGAAGAATTACTGTAAGTTCATTTTATATGGACGAATATGAAATTAGAAATGTAGATTGGCGCGAATATACAAACTGGATGAAAGTTGTTTTTGGTAAAACAGCCCCAAAACTAGTAAAAAAATCACAACCGGATTTTACAGTTTGGCGTGAGGAACTTGCCTACAATGAGCCATATTTAGATAATTATTTTACACATCCGGCTTATGATCAGTATCCTGTGGTTGGTGTAACCTGGGAACAAGCAATGGATTATTGCCAATGGCGTACCGACCGGGTAAATGAGTTAGCATTGGTTCAAGCAGGTGTAATACAAGCACCTGATTTTAAAAATCTTGAAAAACAAAAAAATCACGATTCAATAGCAAATAATTTTGTTTTCAACACTCAAAAATACTTAATTCAGAGTAGTTACCAACCGGCTTCAAATAAGAAAAACAAAAAAGATTTGAATGGTGCCAATACAAAAGTAGATATGTCGGATGGTATATTATTTTCAGCTTTCAGATTACCAACTGAAGCAGAGTGGGAATTTGCTGCCTATGCAATTACTGCCGACAAAAAAGGAATTGTACCTGAAGGTAAAATTTATCCTTGGTCGGGTTCGCAACTTCGCAGCTCTGCAAAAAAACAAGCATCTTTACCACTAGCCAATTTTGTCAGAGGCCGAGGTGATATGATGGGAACCTCAGGAAGCCTTAATGATAGGGCAACAATAACTGCTCCCGTTAATTCTTACATACCGAATGATTTTGGGTTATATAATATGGCCGGAAATGTAAATGAATGGGTATTAGATGTTTACCGTGCCACATCGTATGATGATATGTCTGAGTATAACTCGTTTCGTGGTAATGTGTATTTAACACCTATTGTTTCGGGGACAGATAGTTTGGGTAATAAATCATATAAAGTTGATTCACTCGGACGAATTGCAACTGAAGTAGCTAAAGGAGACGATGTGCGTGGTTTCAAAGATGGCGATGCAGCTTCACAATTAGATTATATGCCAGCTGATTCTACAGGAATGTCTAATTTGAAAAATAACAGTAAAATTGATCCTACAGATATTTTGAGACCTGTAATCACTGAAAAAACCAGAGTTTATAAAGGTGGTTCATGGAAAGATAGAGCTTATTGGTTGAATCCATCTACCCGCCGTTATCTAGATCAAAATAAATCAACAAATGATATCGGATTCCGTTGTGCAATGAGTATGATAGGTGACATTCAACAACCCAAAAGAAGGTAAAATTCTAAAATAATTCTTTTTGCTAATAAAAGCACCTGTATCATTTGAACAGGTGCTTTTGTTTATAATTAATGCAAAATATGTCAGTGTAAATTTGTACTTTTGCAGACTAAACTTTCGAGCAAATTTAAAATATTAAGATAATATGAAAAGAACAACTGTAGTTGATGCACTTAAACGAAAAGATGTTGGTGCTGTTGTAAATATAAAAGGCTGGGTTAGAACGCGCCGTGGCAATAAAAATGTAAGTTTCATTGCATTGAATGATGGTTCAACAATCCACAATATACAAGTAGTGGTAGATAATGAAAAATTTGGAGATGATTATTTGAAACCAATAACAACCGGAGCCTGTATAAATGTAACCGGAAAGCTTGTAGAATCACTTGGACAAGGGCAATCAGTTGAAATACATGCAGAAAATATTGAAATTTACGGTGTCGCAGATCCTGAATTATACCCTTTACAGAAAAAGGGTCACACTATGGAGTTCCTTCGTGAAATAGCACATCTTCGTCCACGGACAAACACTTTTGGAGCCATTTTCCGTATCCGACATCATATGGCAATGGCAATACATCGTTTTTTTCATGAACGCGGATTCTTTTATTTCCATACTCCAATAATCACAGCATCTGATTGTGAAGGCGCAGGACAAATGTTTCAGGTTACAACCATGAATCTTTATGATCTTAAAAAAGATAAAAACGGATCAATTGATTATAGTGAAGATTTTTTTGGCAAACAAGCTAGTTTAACAGTTTCAGGTCAGCTTGAGGGCGAATTAGCTGCCATGTCTATGGGTTATATTTACAGATCGGAAGAGCGTCGTGTAGGGAAAGAGTGTTCAGAGCCGGGTGGAAAT
>CAZEEB010000097.1:0-7945 GCA_964511245.1 uncultured Paludibacter sp. | reverse complement strand
GATAGCTTCAGGTGACTGGAGTTCAGACGTGTGCTCTTCCGATCTGGCACCAATGGTGGTTTTATGCACGAACGGTAGATGAACCACATCGAGTTGGTTTTCAATGCAGCGTGAATAATGCGAGTTCCATGGGTCGATAAAGGTGGCGTACGACATATCGGCCAATTCCTTGAAAAAGAATGGTTCATCAGTTTTCTTATCGTTATCGCCGTACCAAATCCATATTAATCCGTAGTTTTCGAAGGCAGGATAACAATTCACTCTTTGCGACTCCGGAATAAGGGCATTCTTTCCATTGGCAGGAATCAATCGGACTTTTCCTTCGCCATCGAACAAAAATCCGTGAAATGGACATTCCACTTTGCCATCAACCAATTTTCCACACGAAAGCGATGCCCCACGGTGGCAACAACGATCGGCTATGCAACAAACTTTCGAATTTTCGTCGCGCCAAACCACCATGGTTTCATTCAGCCGGGTTATTTTTATTGGTTTCTTAGCTTTTACTTCGCGTGATTCGAGAATCACATACCATTGATTGTAAATCATCTTTTCATTTACTATTTAATCATTTACTATTCACAATTTTAAATCCGGAATTTTGTATTTCAAATCAACCAATTATCCAATCAACCAATTATCTACCTTGCCTTCAAAATCTTTGTAATTGCCTCCTGAACCATTGTCTCCATTAGTTTGTAACCCTGCAAACTGCAATGAACACCATCGGTAGTCAGTTCGGCTTTCATTCCGTTTTTATCGTCGACCATTGCCGAAAAATAATCCAGATAAAATGTATTCGTTTTTTTGCAATATTCTTTTATCAGGATATTCATCTTTGGAATTTTGACATTTGGTTCAAGTCCTTTTCGCCAGGGGTAATCGTAAGCCGGAAGTATGGAGCACAATATAACATTAATACCATTTGCTTTGGCAATTTCGGTCATCGAAGCCAGATTGTTCATAATCATTTCGAGAGTAGACGGCCCTGTATTGCCGGCAATATCGTTTGTTCCTGCCAGTATTACCACCACTTTAGGCTGAAGTTCAACTACATCCTGACGAAATCGAATAAGCATTTGTGGAGTGGTTTGTCCGCTTATTCCACGGCAAATATAAGGATTTAGCTGAAAAAAAAGGGAATCTTTATCTTTCCATTGTTGAGTAATTGAATTACCCATAAACACAACCCGGTTTTCATTTTTCTGTGTAATTTTGAGTTCTTCATTTTCAGTTTGATAACGTTTCAGGTTTGCCCAATCTTGTGCTTTTGAGAAAAAAGAAGTAAATAAAAACGCAACCATAAAACCTAATTTAGTGATATTTTGAAATTTCATATTCTACAGTTTTAAAAATAAGTTTCAAAACTAATAAAAACAATTTATATAATCAAAAAAATTAGAAAATACATCAGTATTTATCTGAAACAAGTATTTATATTATTCAAATACAATGAATTAAGAGTAAACACGAAAAAAAATACAGGTATTTCTTTGCAAACACATTAAAGAATACTCAATATCTAAAACGTTAAGTATAATTTTTTGTGTCATATATAATTCTAATTCCAAAATGAATGTATTTGATAATAATTTGTGTCTTCGTGACTTTGTGTTTAATTCTTATATATCAATCATTTAGTATTTTAATCAGTATTATCTATATCGCAAAACCTCAAAAGTTTATTGTTCTTCAAAACGAGAATAAGATATAGCTAAGAATTATAATGAATTCGCTTAAAAAAAAGTGAAATTAACTATAACCATTGGTTATTTATCGAAAAAACAGCAAGAATTTATGTTTTAAAGCACAAAACGACCAGGTTATTAACATTTTAAGCCGATTTTTCTTAATTGATTTCCTACATTTAGGTATTTTTTTATAAAAACAACAATCAAGTCGAACTATTATTTTATCATATAAATAACATTTATTGTGTCAAATTAAATACATTATTAGCAAAATACTTTCAAATTGATATTTCATAAAAATTATTCGTATTATTTTGATATATATTATTGGCTTGTAATGACATTTTGATTATTTTTGCATCGTATTAAAAACAATATGTCAAAGCATATTCAAATTTATCATACATTTTGTCATTTATACATTAGAAACAATTTATTATTAAACATCATTTAAATTTTTACAACGTTATGAGAAAGATTAAATTTTTAGCAATCTGCGCGATTGCAGTTTTCACAGTTTCAAGTGCAAAAGCACAGTTCGCAACCGGTGCCGACATAGTTAGCTCGTATGTATGGCGTGGAGTACCACAAGAAGGAACAAAAGGCACTCCAAATATTCAGCCGTTTGTTTCGTTTACAACAGGTGGTTTAACTATTGGTTCATGGGCATCAAGCAGCTTTTTGGGCAACGTAAAAGAAGTTGATTTATATGCTACTTATGCATTTTCAAGTCAGTTAGCAGTAACTTTAACCGATTATAACTGGGGTTTTGCAAGTCCAAAAGGTTATTTTGATTACAGTTCAACAACTGATCATATTTACGAAGCCACATTAGCTTATACAGGAACTGAAAAATTTCCTATCAGTGCTTCTATTAACACCATGTTTGCAGGAGCTGACAAAAAACCTTCAGATGCAACCAAAGCAGCTCTTTCAACTTACATCGAATTAGGTTATCAGCTTACTCCATTAGTAAAAGTATTTGCAGGTGGTGTGTTAGGTGAAAGCAATGCATATGCAACTACAGCAGCAGGTATTACTAATATTGGAATTAAAGTAAGTAAATCAATTGTAATTACCGATAAATTCAGCCTACCAGTTTATGGCATATTAGGTGCAAACCCATATTCAGGAGGAGCTTTTTTTGTAGCAGGAATTACATTATAATATAATACATTCGTTTTTTAAAGGTATTTCGAGAAATAATAAAATAATAAACACAACAATTAAAAATTAAACATTATGAGTAAAACATTAGAACTCCCCAGAAGGGGTGGATATTTCTCCAGAATCAGTGAGAATATGTCAAAACCAAAAAACTGGAAACTTTTTGCAGCGTTCTTTGGTGGCAAAATGTTAGGATTACTGGCAGTAGTAGCGGCTATGGTTTTAATACCCGGTTTAATCGGTGGTTCGGCTAGCGCAGCTGAAACATATACAGCACATGAAACATCCATGATGAATTCATTGAATACCGTATGGACTTTAGTTGCAGCAGCTTTAGTTTTTGGAATGCAGGCAGGTTTCGTAATGCTCGAAGCAGGTTTTGCAAGAAAAAGAGAAACTGTAAACGTACTAATTGAGTGCGTTCTTGACACTGCCATTTGTGGTGTATCATTCTGGGCAATCGGTTATGCATTTATGTTCAGCCACGGTAACGGATTTATCGGATTAAACTGGTTCTTCCTGCAAGGCGCACCTGATACTTACGAAACTACAGGCGTTGCACTGCTTGCACACTGGGTATTTCAGTTTGCTTTTGCTGATACCGCATCTACTATTACTTCAGGTGCCATGATCGGACGTACAAGCTTCCGTGGTGATATTCTTTACAGTATTGCAGTTACAGCATTCATTTACCCAATTATTGGTCACTGGGCCTGGGGTCCTGATGGATTTTTAGTAACAATGGGATCAGCAGGTAACTTCTTACCTTCATTGGGCAACCCATTCCGCGATTTTGCAGGTTCAACAGTAGTTCATACCATTGGTGGTGTAGTTTCATTAGCCGGTGCAATAGTATTGGGTCCACGTATAGGACGTATCTTCCTTCGCGATGACAAAAAACGTGGTGGTTTACCTGCAGCTCACAATTTACCTGTTGCAGTAACAGGAGCATTCTTACTTTGGTTTGGATGGTACGGCTTTAACCCTGGAAGTACTTTATCAGCAATGGATGCAGTAGGTATCGGACGCGTAGCAGCAAACACTACTATTGCGGCTTGTACAGGAGCATTAAGTGCTATGATATTAGCTTTCTATGTTGGTTCATTTAAAGGAAAATTTGACGTTGGTTTTACAGTGAATGGTTTATTGGGTGGTCTGGTTGCTATAACGGCTCCTTGTTATTGGGTTTCACCATTTGGAGCAACAATCATCGGTCTTGTAGCAGGTGCTATCGTTTTTGGAGGAATCTATTTGTTAGAATATCTTCGTATCGATGATCCTGTAGGTGCAGTATCTGTTCATGGTTTTTCAGGAATTTGGGGAACATTATCTATTGGTTTATTTGCAAGTGGTCAATTTGGAGCTACAGGTCCTATGGGTGCAGACAATTCAGCCCCAGTTACCGGAGTTCTATACGGTGGAGGTTGGAATGTGTTTCTTGCCCAACTTGTCGGGAACGCAATCATTACATTAAGTACTTTTGCAGTAGCAATGTTGGTTATGTTTATTGTTAGCAAACTGCCATATCCATTTAAATTACGCGTTGAACCTAAAGGTGAAACATCATTTGGTGGTATCGATGTATTTGAACATGGAGCTGAAGCTTATAACAACTAATATACAAATTGAATAAAAACGAAAAGCAGCCATGTTATTACAACAAATTATTTAATAAAGTAGCTGCTTTATCGTTCAAATTCAATAATTTTGCAATAATCAGAAAAATAAAACAATTAAAAACATAAAACATTATGAAAAAGATAGAAGCAATTATCAGACGCTCCAAATTCGAAGATGTAAAAGATGCGCTACATTCCATTGATATAGATTTCTTCACTTATTCCGAAACTTACGGTGTAGGAAATGAAAGAAAAGAAAAAAATGTTTTTCGAGGTTCTACAGACACTTCAAATATTTCAAGACTTACACTTTCAATAGTTGTACGTGATATTAATTTACAAAAAACAATTGACTGCTTGCTTGATACAGCGTATACCGGCGAAATAGGAGATGGTAAATTATTCGTATCGACCATTGACGAGTCATACAGGATACGAACCAGAGAAAAAGGAGACGAATCTTTATATGTTAAATAAAAGCATTTATAATTCAAGAAACTAACATAAAGTGCAGGCCAAATGGTCTGCACTTTTCAAAACACGGTGAAACTACATAGAATTAATCGTGTGTTTTTTAGTTTTATTGTTTCGGGCAGGCTACTTCGTGAGAAATAGTCTGCCTCTTTTTTATCATAACTACAGAAAAAAAAAAGCACTAATTATTCATTTATTTAATTTTATGTTTTTGAATCCATTATACTATATATAATATTTATTTGTCGCTATTTTTAATATATAAATTACTTTTATGTATCTTTTTCTATAATTTCCTACCTTTTTGTTTTGAAATATAAAATTATTATTTTACTTTTGTCGCGATTTCATTTTGAAAGTATTATCATTATAATAGTTTACTTTTAATCATTATTTTAAATATACAGCTTACATATAATTAAAATATATTCTAATTTCAATACAAATTACTAAATACACAAAATCATGAAAAAAATTGAAGCAATTATTCGGACATCAAAGTTTGAAGATGTAAAACAGGCACTTCGCGATGTAGGTATTGATTTCTTTTCGTACTGGGATGCCACAGGCGTAGGAAATGAAATAAAAAAAGCTGAACACACATACCGCGGAACAGCTTATGACACAAGTTATATTCCGCGCCAGCTTTTGACAATTGTTGTGAGAGACATTAATGTTCAAAAAACAGTTGATGCTATTTTAAAGGCAGCTAAGACAGGAGTTATTGGCGATGGAAAAATATTTGTTTCGCCTATAGACGATTCGTACCGCATACGAAATGCAGAAAAAGGAGATTCTTCTTTATACAACACAGAGGCCTAAGTAATTAATTATTAAACATTTAAAAAGAATTGATATGAAAAGATATTTTGCATTATTTATAATGGTTTTAGCAACAACATTTGCTTTAAATTATATTTACGCTGAGAAAGCAGCAGACCCAAATGGCTCAAAAACAGGAACTATAACAAATGTGACTGCAAAAACTGCCGGTCAACCTACTGTTGCAGAACTTGGCGATGAAGTAGGACACAATAAAATTGCCACAAATTTAGTTTGGCTACTACTTTGCGGATTTTTAGTATTTTTCATGCAAGCTGGATTTGCTTTAGTTGAAACCGGTTTTACAAGAGCCAAAAACGTTGCACACACAATGGCAATGAATTTATTTGTATATCCGGCAGGTATGTTGGCATTCTATGCTTGTGGCTTTGCCATTATGTTTGGAGGCGTAGGTGCACTGGGCACACTTGGCGGGTTTGATGGATTAAATCAGGAAGTGAGTGTAAATCTGTTTGGACATGCTTTTGGATTATTTGGAACAAAGGGGTTCTTTATGAATGGCATGACTGATGTTGCTGTATTGGGATTCTTTGTATTTCAAGTAGTATTTATGGATGCCGCAGCAACAATTCCAACCGGAGCAATGGCTGAACGATGGAAATTTGCATCATTTGCAATTTTTGGATTTATTGTTGGAGGCTTAATTTACCCTATGTATGGAAACTGGGTTTGGGGTGGTGGCTGGTTAGCCCAACTAGGCAGCAACTTTGGTTTCGGTCATGGACATGTTGATTTTGCAGGCTCTTCGGTAGTACATTTAACCGGTGGTGTTTTGGCTTTTATTGGAGCTAAAATGATTGGACCTCGCATTGGAAAATACAACAGAGATGGTTCGCCAAACGCAATTCCGGGTCATAATATACCAATGGCTGTATTAGGCACATTAGTTTTAGCATTCGGATGGTTCGGATTTAATTCCGGTTCAACTCTTGCAGGAGCTGATTTACGATTCAGTGTTGTGGCATTCAATACCATGATAGCATCGTGTGGAGGTGCATTGACAGCTACATTATGGATGTGGTTTGTGAGAAGTAAAAAGCCCGATGTAAGTATGATGTGTAATGGGCTATTGGCAGGTTTAGTTGCAATAACAGCACCTTGCGCATTTGTTACTCCCTTTGGAGGTTTAATGATTGGATTAATTTCAGGTATAATTGTAGTGGAAGTTGCTTTCTTTGTAGAAAGAAAATTAAGAATTGACGACCCGGTTGGAGCAATTGCAGTTCACGGTGCAAACGGTATCTGGGGTTGTTTAGCACTAGGATTATTTGCAGATGGAACTTATGGAGATGGATTGAATGGAGTTGCCGGTACAGTTACCGGAATTTTCTACGGTGGTGGTAGTGGTCAATTAATATCAGAAGTAATTGGTGTTAGCACAAACCTGGTATTTGTTGGAATTGCCGGTTGGGTTGTATATAAATTACTCGATTTAGTTGTTGGGAACAGAGTAAAACCTGAAGTGGAATTAGCCGGACTGGATGTATTTGAAATGGGCGCTGAGGGCTATTCAGGCATTAAATTAGATAAAAACGCTGAAACTCCTCAATCGAGATAAAAAATAACTTGTTGGTTGGATGGGTTTTTGAAATTATGAAATAATCCTGCCGCAAAATTTAAAACACGATTAAATCAGTTTGGTTTAATCGTGTGTTTTTTTAGTTTTATTGTTTTGAGCAGACTATTTCGTGAGAAATGGTCTGCTCTGTTTTTTCAAACAAATCTTTAGTATTATTTAAAGTATTCATATATACAAAATAGTAGAATAATTGACATTATTAATACAAATATGTACATTTTTGAAATAAAGGCTACATATATGTATCTTTTTTGTAAATATTATTCTCATTTTGCTTTGTAGTCTAAAAATATTGTGATATTTTTGCAGCCAAATTACAATTTGACATTTAAAATAGTCATATAGATAGCAATTTGAACACATAAAATTCTCAATATCTTACATAAAGGTAAGATTTGGCAAAAAATAGAAACGAAAAAATCAGCAAACATAATGAAAAAAATCGAAGCGATTATTCGCAAATCTAAATTTGAAGATGTAAAGCAAGCATTGTATGAAGTTGGCATCGAATGGTTTTCATATTGGGATATAACCGGATTGGGAAAATCCACCGAAGAACAAGTCGTTCGGGG
>CAZEEB010000096.1:0-7976 GCA_964511245.1 uncultured Paludibacter sp. | reverse complement strand
AACAAATTGCAAAATCAGGACGTAAAATCCTTTTCGTTGCAACTAAAAAACAAGCAAAAGATGTAGTAGCTGACAAAGCAACTGCTGTTGGAATGCCTTATATTACAGAACGTTGGGCTGGTGGTATGTTAACCAACTTTCCAACTATCCGTAAAGCGGTAAAAAAGATGACCACCATTGATAAAATGGCTACAGATGGCACTTTTGATAATATTTCAAAACGTGAAAAATTGCAAATTACCCGTCAACGCGAAAAATTGGAAAAGAATTTAGGTTCAATCGCCGATTTAACCCGTTTGCCTTCAGCACTTTTCATTGTTGATGTAATGAAAGAACACATTGCCGTATTGGAAGCTCAGCGTTTGGGTATACCTGTTTTCGGTATTGTGGATACAAATTCAAATCCTGTTGGAATTGATTTCATTATTCCTGCTAATGACGATGCAACAAAATCGGTAGATGTAATTCTATCGGCAATGGTTGCTGCTATTCAGGAAGGTTTGGAAGAACGTAAAGTAGAAAAAGTAGATACTGAAGCTACTGCCGAAATTCCTGCCGCTAAAGATAAAAAATCCAGAATTTCCAAAAGACCAAGAACTCAGAAAGAAGATGAAGAAGCTTTGAACTTAAACGTTGCAAAGAAATTCATTAAAGAAGAAGAATAAAATCAGTTACGATTTTTCATTTACAATTTACCATTTACAAATTTGTAGAAGTACGAAGTTATTCGTATTTAATCGAATAGTAAATGGTAAATTGTCAAATAGTAAACAAATTACAAACAATAAATAAAAATATTATGGCAGTAACAATGGCAGAAATTTCAAAATTGCGCACTATGACCGGTGCCGGTATGATGGATTGTAAAAATGCACTCATCGAAGCCGAAAATGATTTTGATAAAGCAATTGAAATTATTCGTAAAAAAGGACAGGCAGTAGCCGCAAAACGTAGTGACCGTGAAGCCTCTGAAGGTTGTGTTTTGGCAGCTTCGAAAGGTGGTTTTGCAGCGGTTTTGGCATTGAAATGTGAAACTGATTTCGTTGCAAAAAATGCTGATTTCGTAGCTCTTACAAAATCATTTCTGGATGTTGCATTGGATCAAAAACCTGCAACGAAGGAAGAATTATGTGCGTTACAAATCGGTGGTAAAACTATTTCAGACTTAATTGTTGAACGTATTGGTATTACCGGTGAGAAAATGGAATTGGACTATTATGAATTCGTTCAGGGTGGTACAACTGCAACTTACATTCATCCGGGAAATAAATTAGCTACTTTGGTTGCTTTGGCTGAAGAAAATGCAGAATACGAGACCATACGCGGTCTGGCAATGCACATTGCGGCAATGTCTCCTTTGGCTATTGACGAATCCGCTATACCTCAAAAGGTAAAAGATAACGAACTGGCAGTGGCTATCGAAAAAACCAAAGCCGAACTTGTTTCAAAAGAAGTTGAAGTTGCCTTGAAAAAAGCAGGTATAAACCCCGCACACGTTGATAGCGAAGACCACATTGAATCGAATATGGCAAAAGGCTGGATTAGCTCAGAAGAAGCAGCAAAAGCCCGCGAAATAAAGACAACGGTATTTGCAGAAAAATCTGCTACTTTACCCGAACAGAAAGTAAACAGTATTGCCGCCGGACGTATGGCTAAATTTTACAAAGAATATACGCTTCTGGAACAAAAGTACGAAGGTGGCGGTGAAGAAGCTGGAAAAATAACAGTAAAAGAACTGCTTGCAAAAAAACAGTTGACTTGCATCGCTTTTAAACGTGTAACGTTGAATCAGGAATAAAAAATAGTTGACAATTATTAAAAAAAACCTTTCGATTTTTATCGGAAGGTTTTTTGTTTGCCCTATTCTGCCTGATTGTCGGCAAATTTTCTTATTTTTGCATTTCATAAATTAATGACTTTAGCATATTTTAAAATGAGAAAAGTTAGAGTGCGATTTGCACCAAGTCCTACCGGACCACTTCACATAGGCGGAGTACGAACCGCACTTTACAACTACCTTTTTGCAAAAAAACACGGCGGAGATATGTTACTCCGCATTGAAGATACAGATTCAGCACGATTTGTGCCGGGTGCTGAAGAATATATCGTTGAATCGTTGAATTGGTTAGGAATAACTATTGACGAAGGAGTGGGAGCAAAGTTGGAAGGCAAACACGCTCCTTATCGCCAGAGCGAACGAAAAGCGATTTACCGAAAGTATGTAGACCACTTACTCGAAGCCGGTTTGGCTTATATTGCTTTTGATACTCCTGCCGAATTAGATGCCAAACGTTCAGAAATAGCTAATTTTCAATACGATGCATCTACCCGTGAATTGATGATAAATTCTATAACTCTTTCGGAAGATGAAGTAAAAAGCCGTATTGTAAAAGGCGAACAATATGTGGTTCGCATTAAAATAGAACCAAATGAAGATATAAAAGTTCAGGATTTGATTCGTGGCGAAGTGATTATAAACTCTTCCATAATTGATGATAAAGTTCTTTTTAAATCGTCCGACAAACTGCCCACTTATCACATGGCCAATGTGGTTGACGATTATTTAATGGAAATTTCGCATGTAATTCGCGGCGAAGAATGGTTGCCATCAGCACCTCTTCACGTTTTATTATATCGCTATCTTGGTTGGACAGAATCAATGCCCCAGTTTGCTCATCTTCCATTATTGCTCAAGCCTGACGGAAACGGCAAACTCAGTAAACGGGATGGTGACCGACTTGGTTTTCCGGTATTTCCGCTTAACTGGAAAGACCCAAAAACTGCTGAAACCTCATCGGGATATCGCGAAGCCGGCTATTTTCCTGAAGCAGTTGTCAATTTCTTGTCATTGTTGGGTTGGAATTCCGGTACCGAACAAGAAATTTTTTCCATGCAGGAACTCATTAATCAGTTTTCGCTAGACCGTGTAAGCAAAAGCGGTGCTAAGTTTGATTATGAAAAGGGTAAATGGTTCAATCATAAATATTTGCAAAGTAAATCGGTTGAAGAAATTGCTGATTTATTTCAACAGATTTTGATTGATAAAGGTATTGATGTTGAATTAGAAAAAGTACAAAAAATTGTTTCATTGGTTCGGGAGCGCGCCAATTTTGTAAACGAATTATGGTCTCAATCTTCGTTCTTTTTCATCGCTCCCGAAAGTTACGATGAAAAAACAGTTCAGAAACGCTGGAAAGCTGAAACTCCGGTTCAAATAAATGAATTGTGCGAAGTACTTTCTGATATCGATAATTTTTCAGCCGAAAATACGGAAGGAATTGTAAAACAATGGATTGCAGAAAAAGAATATAATCTTGGAGGAGTTATGAATGCCTTCCGCCTGTCTGTAGTAGGCGAATCAAAAGGTCCGCACATGTTTGATATCACAGCTGTTATTGGCAAGAATGAAACAATAAAACGTTTGAGAAAAGCTGTTGAGATTTTAGCTTGATTTTACAATAAAACTATGCAAAAACGCCATACCGATCCACTTCGCTATTTGAATGAACAAATTCTCAGTACTCAAAAGCATATTGTGCCGTTTATTGAGTCATCAAAAGCGATTACTGCCGGAATGCAGGTACTCGAAATTGGTTGTGGTGAGGGTGGAAATCTGAAGCCATTTTTGGATTTGGGCTGCATGTGTACGGGTGTGGATTTCAGCATTCCCAAAATAGAAAAGGGAAAAGCCTTTTATTCCACTAAACCCAATGCGGCTAATATTAATCTCATAAGCGATGATATTTACAAAATAAAGGAATTTCAGGCAAAGTTTGATCTTATTATCGTTCGGGATGTAATTGAACATATTCACGATCAGGACAAGTTTTTGGGGCTAATGAAAAGTTTAATGACAGCAAATGGAATAGCTTTTTTTGCTTTTCCACCGTGGCAAAATCCATTTGGCGGACATCAGCAAATTTGCCGGAATAAATTGTTATCAGCATTGCCTTATTATCATTTATTACCCCTACCACTTTATAGAGGTTTGCTTAAACTTTTTGGCGAAACTGATGGAAAAATAGGAAGTTTGCTTGAAATTAAAGAAACCGGAATAAGTCTCGAACGTTTTGAAAAACTGATTGCCAAAAATGGTTATAAACAGATAAAAAGAACTTTGTATCTCATTAATCCAAATTATGAAATTAAGTTTGGATTAAAACCAAGAGTACTTTCGGGTGTTTTTGCCATTCCGTATTTTCGAAATTTTATAACTACTTGTGGTTACTATCTTATTACAATACAATAAATTGTGAAGAAAGTACTTATCATAACATATTACTGGATTCCAAGCGGTGGTGCCGGCGTGCAACGTTGGGTAAAATTTGCCAAATATCTACGTGAATTTGGTTATGAGCCCATTATTTATACTCCTGAAAATCCGGAATTTCCGTCCATTGACACTTCGTTTGAAAATGATATTCCTGTTGATATACAAGTGATTAAAACTCCTATTTGGGAACCATATAATGTGTATAGAAATTTGACCGGAAAGAAAAATCAGACGATTAATGCAGGATTTATTTCAGAAAACAAGAAACAAGGCTGGAAAGACAAACTCTCGATTTGGATTCGGGGAAATTTTCTGATTCCTGATCCGCGTCGGTTCTGGATTAAACCGTCTGTACGACTTTTGACTAAGTTTTTGAATGAAAATAAGGTTGATGCCATTATTACCACAGGGCCTCCACACTCCATGCATTTTATTGGATTGGGATTAAAACAGAATATTCCGACATTACCCTGGATTGCCGATTTTCGTGATCCGTGGACTAATATTGATTTTTATAAAGATTTGAACCTGACTTGGATTTCGGATAAAATTCATCATCGTTTGGAAAGAAAAGTTATTCAAAGTGCTGATAGTGTAATAGTTGTGTCGAATGGAATGAAAGATGAATTTGATTTATTGAATCCTAAACATATTCAGGTAATTACGAATGGTTATGATGAAACTGATGTACATAAATTGGCAGTTGAGTTGGATAAAAAGTTTTCTATATCACATATTGGAACCTTGAATGTTGCCCGTAATCCACGAGTGGTTTGGAAAGTTCTGAGTGAGATTTGTGCTGAGAAAACTGATTTTAAAGCAGACTTACAAATTCAGTTGATTGGAAAAGTAGATTTTTCGGTATTGGAAGATATAAAAAATAATGGTCTGACTGATAATCTACTTAAAATTGATTATTTGACGCACGCTGAAGCCATTGTCAAGCAACAATCGTCGCAAGTGCTTGTGCTTCTGATAAATAACTCTGGAAATGCCAAAGGAATTTTAACAGGTAAATTTTTTGAATACTTAGCTGCAAAACGTCCGATTCTGGCCGTTGGTCCAATTGATGGAGACGCAGCACATATATTGAACGAAACCGGTGCAGGTAAAATGCTTGATTTTGAAGATGAAAAAGCAACAAAACAGACAATTTTAGATTATTATAGCCGTTTTAAAGCAGGTTCATTAAATGTTGAATCCACTTCAGTTGAACGGTTTTCACGAAAATCATTAACCCGAGAATTAGCAGATTTATTGAATACTTTATGAAGAAAATTATTACCATAGTAGGAGCACGTCCACAGTTTGTAAAAGCAGCCACATTGAGTCGTCAGTTTGCTTTGTTAGGTGTTGAGGAGTTAATAATTCATACCGGACAACATTTTGATGCAAATATGTCCGATGTGTTTTTTGACGAAATGGAAATTCCAAAACCGGCTTATCAGCTAGATATACATGGCTTAACGCATGGTGCTATGACCGGACGAATGCTTGAGGGAATTGAAGCAATTCTTTTGACAGAAAAACCCGATGCGGTTTTGGTTTTTGGCGATACAAATTCTACATTGGCCGGTGCTTTGGCTGCTTCAAAACTTCATATTCCATTGATTCATGTCGAAGCCGGTCTACGGTCGTATAACATGGAAATGCCCGAAGAAATTAATCGAATTCTGACAGACCGAATTTCTAACATTTTGTTTTGTCCAACTGATACAGCTGTGAATAATCTGAAACGTGAAGGTTTTGATAATATTAATGCACGGATTATAAAGAATGGCGATGTGATGCAGGATGCTGCCATGTATTATGCTGCCAAAGCTGAAGAAAAATCAGACATTCTGAGTAAAATTAATTTGCCAAAATTCATTTTAGCAACCATTCACCGTCAGGAAAATACCGATTCAGCAGATAATCTCAAAAATATTATATCCGGACTTAATGAAATTCATAAACAAGTTCCGGTTGTAGTTCCAATTCATCCACGTACCCGTAACATTTTGGCACATCAAAATATTGTTCCCGAATTTACGCTAATCGATCCGGTTGGATATTTTGATATGATAATGTTGCTGAAAACCTGTGAATTAGTAATAACTGATAGTGGAGGCGTTCAGAAAGAAGCTTTTTTCTTTGGAAAACACTGTATCACTCTGCGTGAACAAACTGAATGGGTTGAATTGGTTGAAAATGGATTCAATATTTTAGTTGGAAGTGATGCTGAGAAATTGGTTGCTGCTTATGAGTATTTCAAAACTAAAAAATCTGATTATTCCATTGATTTATACGGAAAAGGACATGCGGCAGAATTTGCTGCACAAGAAATACTAAAATTATTAACAAACAAGGTATGGCAGAAAAAGTAGAGATAGGTTATTTTAAAGCCAATCGCCACGAAATGTTGGAGTTTGTACCAGATAATGCCAAACGAATCTTGGAAGTTGGATGCGGTGAAGGTGCTTTTTCAAAAGCACTTAAAAGAGAAGATCGAGAAATGTGGGGTGTAGAAATGATACCGGCTGCTGCACAAAAGGCTATTGAAGTTTTTACGTTCGTGCTGGAAGGAGATTTTAATAGTATTTATGACCAGCTACCCAAGAATCATTTTGATTGTATAATTTTTAACGACGTATTGGAGCATCTATATTCTCCATGGGATACTATTCAAATGCTGAAATCACTGCTTTCTGAGGACGGAGTTTTGGTTAGTTCAATTCCTAATTTTCGATTTATGTCTAACCTGATTATTGAAATTTTATATCATGCTGAATTTCAATACAGGGTTGAAGGTGGAATTTTGGATGATACACACATCCGTTTTTTTACATCCAAAAGCATTTGCCGAATGTTTCGCGAACAAGGATACGAAATTTTAACACACAAGGGTATTAATCCTGACACAAGGCTTAAATTTAAGTTGTTTAATCTATTCACATTTGGTTTTTTTAAAGATACTCAATATAAACAGTTTGCCACTGTTGCCAAAATTCGGAGATAAAACGGTCAAAATGGACATTGGAAAAAAAGATATTGCATGGAATTTTATTGGAACAATTATGAGAGTTGCTTCCGGAGTCATTTTAATGCCACTTGTTTTGGTTCAACTATCAAAAGCCGATGTAGGTTTGTGGAATATTTATATTCAATTGGGAGGACTAGCATTGTTGCTCGATTTTGGTTTTATGAATTCATTTGGAAGGAACATAACCTACATTTTCAGCGGTGTAAAGGAACTTAAAGCCGAAGGATATGCATCGGTTGATTATACTGATAAGACAATAAGTTATGACTTGCTTAAAAGTGTAATTAACGCCATGCGACGATATTATGGTATGATTGCACTCGTGTTTTTTGTTCTCTTTTTGATAGCTAGTCCATTGTATTTGAGCAAAATACTTATTGGTTATTCCGGCGATAAATCTACAATTTGGATATCGTGGTTTATTTATGGTTTTTTGGTTGCATACCAACTTTATACTTATTATTATAGTTCGTTGCTGTCGGGCAGGGGTATGATTAAGAAATTACAGCAAATAATTGTGGTTGGGCAAATGTGTCGAATACTGACATCCTTGCTTTTTTTGTTTTTGGGATTTGGTATTGTAGCGTTGGTAATCGGGCAGTTGGTTAGCGATATTGTTAACAGATCATTATGTTATATGGCATTTTATGACAAGGACTTACGCCAACATTTGAAGAATGC
>CAZEEB010000095.1:0-7994 GCA_964511245.1 uncultured Paludibacter sp. | reverse complement strand
CAACCACTTTATAGCAAAGATGGGAAGCTTGTACTGGCAGTAAACGGTGAAATTTATAATCATCAAGATATCCGCAAACAATTTGAAGGCAAATATGAGTTTTTAACTAAATCGGACTGTGAAGTTATTTTGGCATTATATCGCGAAAAAGGGCCAAACTTTATGGAAGACCTAAATGGTATATTTGCATTTGCACTTTATGATATTGAAAAAAATGTTTTTATGATTGGACGTGATCATATTGGCATTATTCCTTTGTATCAAGGTTGGGACGATGAAGGCACTTATTATGTTGGTTCAGAATTAAAAGCTTTAGAAGGATATTGTACAAAAATTGAAGAGTTTTTACCAGGTCAATACTATTACAGTCCGGATGGACAACCAACACAATGGTATAAGCGTGATTGGATGGAATTTGATGCCGTTAAAAATAACGAATCAAGTATTCAGGAATTGCACGATGCACTGGAAGCAGCTGTGGAACGTCAGTTAATGGCTGATGTGCCGTATGGTGTTTTATTGTCGGGTGGTCTCGATTCTTCTTTGATTTCGGCAGTAGCTATGAAAATTGCTGCAAAGCAATCAGCCAATACCGGAGGTGCATGGGGAAATCAACTTCATTCATTTGCAGTAGGCTTGGTAGGTTCACCCGATTTAGCAGCTGCACGTAAAGTAGCCGACCATATCGGAACTATTCACCATGAAATACATTTTACAGTTCAAGAAGGACTAGATGCTATTCGTGATGTAATTTACCATATTGAAACTTATGATGTTACCACAATTCGTGCCAGTACACCAATGTACTTATTAGCTCGCGTTATCAAATCCATGGGGGTAAAAATGGTTCTTTCGGGAGAAGGAGCTGATGAAATTTTTGGCGGTTACCTGTATTTCCACAAAGCACCTAGTGCTGAGGAATTCCACAAAGAAACAGTTCGAAAAATTGATAAACTTCACTTATACGATTGTTTGCGTGCCAATAAATCATTGGCTTCATGGGGAGTTGAAGGGCGTGTTCCATTTCTGGATAAAGAATTCATGGACATAGCCATGCGTCTAAATCCAGTTGATAAAATGTGTGGAATTAGCAATGGGAAAATGGAAAAATGGATTTTACGAAAAGCATTTGAAAGTTATTTACCACAAAGTGTAGCTTGGCGTCAAAAAGAACAATTCTCTGATGGCGTGGGATATAATTGGATTGATACTTTGCGTGCAATGACTACTGATTTGGTTTCGGATGAGCAAATGGCTAAGGTAAACGAAACATACCCTATTAATCCACCAATGAACAAAGAAGAATATTACTATCGAACAATCTTTACGGATTTCTTCCCTTCCGAAGCCGCATCAAAATGCGTTCCTTCTGTTCCTTCTGTGGCTTGCTCTACACCAATAGCATTGGAATGGGACGCTGCATTTAAAAACTTGAATGATCCTTCAGGGCGATCAATAACAAGTGTACATGAACAGGGATATAACAAATAAAAAAATCTAACAAAATACATAAAAAGTAAAGAGCTAATCTCAAATATGGGATTAGCTCTTTACTTTTTGTGCGGCTGAAGGGACTCGAACCCCCACGCCTCTCGGCACCAGATCCTAAGTCTGGCGCGGCTACCAATTACGCCACAGCCGCATTTTGTGGTTAAGCGAGTGCAAAGATACATTCTTTTTTTGTTCCTGCAAATGATTTTGAGTAGAAAGTTTATAAACTATGAAAGAGAGACTGTTTTTGTCAACTATAAAATATCCACTATAAACTATTATTACTGTCTCAATGTTTTAGCAAGTCTTTTGGTAGTGCTCAAAAAAGAACTATCAATCAATTCTTTGTGCGAAATTCTGATGGGATTAATGTCAATTCCGCCACGACGTGTGTACATGGCTGCCACCATTAATTTATAGGGTTTAAAAATATCTGTTAATCGTTTATAAATCATTTCAACCACTTCTTCGTGAAAATGATTTTCCTTACGAAATGATACCAGATAAGCCACTATCGAGGACAACTCAATTTCATAATTAGTTGAAATCCTGACAAATAAATCGCCCCAATCGGGCTGATTGGTTACACGACAGTTTGAACGCAGCAAATCAGTCCGGAAAGCGTAGTCATGAATGCTATCAGACAGTTTTCCTTTCAATAATGCCGGATTTTCCAGAAATTGAGCAAATTCCATTGATTCCAGTGTTCCGTGAGCGATAAAATCAACAAGTTGACTGTTTTTCAAATCAGGGAAAGCAATTTGCTCCTCACTTTTGTCACTGAAAAAAACAACAGTCACTTCAGTTTCGAGCAAAGCACTTAAATCACGCTGAATAATTCCTATCACTAATTTTTCGGATTCCTGAATTGTTTTTGCAAACCGCTCCATATTAAACGAATTCAGATACAATTTGAGCGATTTAGATTCAACTAAAAACTCACTTTCGCAGGGATAAATCAGCTTCATCAAGCGTGAAACCGGTAAGCCGTTAGCTGTCAGAAACGAGACTTCATAACAGTTCCACACATCTACTCCAATAAACGGCAACTTATCTTCCTTTATACCATACCGCAGCCTGTTTTCAGAACGTGGGATACGGAAAAGCAGCGAAGCATCGTACTTTTCGGGAGTAGTTGATTTTCTGCCTAATTCGCTCTCAGATAAATTAAAATCAATCATCTGTTTCTTGTCTTCTTATAATCTAAATAGCACTACACTTATTCTCAAGCCATTTCTTTTCATCAGCATTCAGCACAGGAGATACCTTTTCGAATACTTTCTGGTGATAATCATTCAGCCATGCTGTTTCTGTTTCTGTAAGCATTTCTGTTGCAATCAGCGCTTTGTCGATCGGAAACAAAGTCACTGTTTCAAACTGCAAAAACTGGCCGAATTCGCTTTGCATAGCCGGAACAATATGAACCAGATTTTCGGTTCGGATCCCATATTCGCCGGTGCGATATAAGCCCGGTTCATTCGACATAAACATACCAGCTTGTAAAATTATTGGATTTTCCTCGGTACGGATACTTTGCGGACCTTCATGCACATTAAGGAAATGACCAACACCATGACCAGTTCCATGACCATAGTTTAAGCCTAAATCCCACATAGCTTTGCGGGCAAGTATATCGAGTTGTGAACCACGTGTTCCAACAGGAAAAACAGCAGTTCCAAGGGCAATATGACCTTTAAGCACCAGCGTAAAATCTTTCTTTTGTTGCTCAGTGACTTTACCAAGTGCCACAGTGCGGGTAATATCAGTAGTTCCATCGAGGTACTGACCACCCGAATCGAGTAAAAAGATTCCTTCGGGTTTGAGGGTTGAAGCAGATTCTTCGGTGGCACTGTAATGCACAATGGCTCCGTGAGGTCCATATCCGGCAATCGTTCCAAAACTTTCACCAATAAAGTTTTCCTGTTCGTTGCGACATTCATAAAGCTTTTTATTCACAGAAGTCTCAGTGAGATTGCCCGAAGCCACATTTTCTTCCAGCCATTTAAAAAATTT
Organism: uncultured Paludibacter sp.; assembly: GCA_964511245.1. GTDB lineage: Bacteria > Bacteroidota > Bacteroidia > Bacteroidales > Paludibacteraceae > Paludibacter. Next base: position 4,490 of record CAZEEB010000095.1, on the reverse strand, counting down.
AGTAAGAGCCACTCCATCCTTTATCATAGCACGACGAACACCGGCCATTTCCACTTCGTTTTTAATACTTTTCAGTTTGAAAACCGGTGACATTGTGTTTCGTTTAGCACAAGCTGCAGGAATGGCTTCGAACAGCGATTGATTTAGTTTAGCACCATCAATCAAAACGGCTTTCGAAGTTGAAATTACTTTCAATGCTTCATATATTCCGGTATAAGAGGCCACAGAAACACCCTGATTTTCGAGATATGATCTGGTTTCGGTTGTCAGTTTTTCAGCGGCAATAAATAAAGTGGCTTTATCTTCTTCCACCAGAGCATACGCAATCACCACCGGATTGTAATCCACATCGTTTCCGCGGATATTAAACAGCCACGCAATATCATCTAAAGCTGACATAACAAACACATTTGCCCGTGCTTTCTTCAATTCAGTACGAACGGCGGTCAACTTTTCAGTAGTGGATTTTCCTGAATATTTTGTATCGAAAACAAAGAATGGTTTTAGCGGCAGCGAAGGACGTTCAGTCCAAACTTCGGCTAATAAATCGATTGAAACAAGTTCAATACCAACCATCTTTAATTCTGTTTTCATAGCTGCATAAACATTTACTGAAAACACCTGAGGATTCACTCCTACCTTATCGCCTGCTTTGAGTTCGTCCGACAACCATGGAATAATTTCAAGGGTTTCAGGAAGACCCTGTTTCATCAGTTCTATGTCTGTCTCGACCAATTGCTCAGCACCCTGCAAAAAATAGCGTGAATCGGTCCACAAACCTGCTTTATTGACTGTAACCACTGCCGTGCCGGCTGAACCGTTAAAGCCCGAAATCCACACACGTTCCTTCCAGTGTTCAGCAATGTATTCACTGGCGTGAGGATCGGTTCCGGGTATAATGCAAGCCGATACGCCGGCTTTAAGCATGGCTTTACGCAACAAAATGAGGCGATTTTTTATTGATTCCATTGTATAATAAGTTTATGATTATTCAAAAAATGTAGAAATGCAAAGATATAAATTTTATTTTGCATTTGTACTTCATAAAAAAATTCAAAAAACTCATTTGATTTTTCAAAATTATGAATAACTTTGGCGTTAAATTAAAACCAACAAATTATGACTGACAAACTATTAATAACCACCAGCACCTCGCTCGAAGGGTACAAAGTGACCAAACAATTAGGACTTGTAAGAGGAATTACTGTCCGTTCAAGAAGCATTTTCGGAAGTTTTGCAGGTAGTTTCATGACCATTTTCGGTGGTCGAAACACCATTTACACAAATCTCTGCGAAAAATCGCGCGAGGAAGCACTCGAACTCATGATGCAGCACGGAAAAGAACTTGGTTGCAACGCCATTATTAATGTGCGCTACGATGCCAATGAAGTAATGCAGGGACTTACCGAAGTGCTGGCTTATGGAACTGCCGTGGTAGTAGAAGAGCTGAAATAAGAAGTTATAATTATTTACATGAATAGTTTTTACTTACTTTTCCTGTTTTAAACCATCAATCAACATTGTTTGGCAAAATGAAGGTGAAAGACGTACCTATACCCACTTCACTTTCTACCCAGATATTTCCGCCAAGTTTTTCGACAAACTCTTTACACAGAATTAATCCCAGACCTGAGCCTACTTCACCCGCTGTTCCTTTTTGCGACTGGAGTTTGCAATCTATTCTGAAAAGGTTTTTCTGAACATCTTCGGTAATTCCAATTCCGGTATCGGATATGGAAATTTTAATTTCTCCAACTGCTTTTTCTGCTTTTACAGTCACAGTACCAAACGATTGGGTAAATTTCACAGCATTTGACAGCAAGTTTCGAATAATTGTTTCAAGTATATCCTGATCGGATTTAATTATAATTTCTTCAGATATTTCACAAAGCAGTTTTATATTCTTATTTTCAGTTTGAGGTTTTAGCAGTCTACAACAATTATCCACAGTATCACAAAGCCTTATAACTTCAAGTTTCAATTCGATACTGTCAGTTTGCGATTGTGCCCATCGAAGCAGATTTTCAAGTAAATCGTGACCTAACTTGGCAGAAGTGCGTATGGTTTGTAGTTGTATTTCCATATCCTTCGGGTCATATTTGCCTATTTTAAGCAGAATATTAGTAAAGTTCTCGATCCCAACAAATGGGTTTCGAAGATCGTGAGCAATGATGGAAAAAAACTTGTCTTTAGTTGCAATCAGTTTTTCCAGTTTGCTGTTATATTCGTTAATTTGCTCATTCTTAAATCTAATTTGCAGTTGAGTATTTACTCTTGCACTTAACTCGATCAAATCAAAAGGTTTTGACAAAAAATCACTAGCTCCAGACATCAGCGCTTTACGCTTTGTTTCCAAAGTAATGTCTGCAGTTAGCACCAAAATGGGCAAATATATATTTGGAGTAACGATAGTTTTCATTTGTTCCATAATATCAAACCCATTGAAAAAAGGCATCATCAAATCAAGTAAAATGATATCTGGTTCAAAATCTAAAATTAGCATGGCAACTTTCCTTGAGTCAGTTGTAAAATTAACGTTTGTGTATCCCTGCAATTCCAGAAAGTCGTTCAATATATCAATATTCGCTTGCTGGTCATCAACAATGAGTATTTTTGCATTTTTTAAATCAGAATTTATCATAATCTATTTTCAGAATCTTGTGTTTGGAAATATTTTGCAGAACTAATATCTGATTATTTGGTGTTTAAATGCATAATGCGTCAATTGTACATTGTTTTTTAAATTTAGTTTTTTCATTATTTTCTGCCGGGTTACAGCAATTGTACCCGAACTTACTGACAATTCTTGAGCTATATCATTATAATCGCTTCCTTTTACGATTGACAGCATGATACTGTTCTCAAAATCTGAAAGTTTTATTGGCAGTTGGATGTCTTCTATTAATACTTCGTAAGCTAATTCTTCGGTGAGAGTACTGTTCAAATACTTGCCATTTGAGTATACTTTTCTAATAGCAATTACCAATTCATTCATGTCAGCATTTTTGGAAATATATCCCATAGCACCAGCTCTCAATAGTGGTAACACAAACTTATCTTCAGGAATTGAACTTAATATCAAAATCCGGATTTTTGGTTTCTTCTTCCTGATGATTTTAATCAAACTAATTCCTTGTCGTCCCGGAATATTTAAGTCGAGTAATAAAACGTTACAATTTGATTCTGTTACTCCTTTCAAAACATCGTCTCCATTTCCGGCTTCACCAACAACTGTCATATCAGGTTCTAATTCCAGAATTCTTTTTAAGCCTTCACGAACGATTTCATGATCGTCAACAATAAACACGTTAATCATAATAATTTATTTTTAAAGTTAATTTCAATACAAAATTTATACGTTATTCAAATCTTATTTATTCAATACCTGAAAAAATGATCTATCATTATTAAAAATGAATTTATATCCAATGGCTTTGTTAAGTATTTTTCTGCACCTGCTTTTAATAATTTTTCAATCTGATGTTGCATTCCATCAGCACTTAAAATTACTACGGGAATATCTCTTGTTTTCTCATTCCCTAAAATCAATTTAAGGACTTCGGCACCATCTATATCAGGCAAATTTAAATCCAGCAAAATTAATTTAGGTTGATATTTAAGTGCCAATTTTACGGTTTCTTTTCCATGTATACTAGTTATTAAATTAATACCGGGTCGTTTTACACTCAGAATTTCTTGAATAAGTTCAATATTTGACAAATTATCCTCTATATACAAAATGGTTCCACAATGTTGAATGGAATCTGCCACAATTTGATTCAATTCATCTGATTTATTTAGCATATCATGTTGACTTACAACCAGTGGCAATTCTATCCAGAAAGTACTTCCTTTCCCTGATTCGCTTTCAACACCACACGCACCATTCATTGCATCAATAAGTTTTTTGACTATGGCAAGTCCCAAACCAGTGCCTTCAATGCCAGACTTATCAGACCCGATTCGTTCAAATGGAGTAAATAGTTTAGAAATATCATCCTCACTAATTCCAATTCCGGTATCGGAAATTAAAATCCGTACAAATATTTTGTCATTTACCTGATTTATTTCAGTTTTTAACGTAACCGTTCCGTGTTCTTTGTTGTATTTTATTGCGTTATTAAGCAGATTCAACATAACTTGTTTAAAACTTTGTCGATCGGCGCTCACAAATAAGTTGTTTTCAGGTGATTCCTTTAGTTTGAGTATTATTTGATTCTTAATAGCCATTGGACTAATAAGATCCATCATTTCCTTAAATATATCATTTAATCTAATCGGTTCAATTGAAATAGATAGCCTACCGGCTTCAATTCGTGAAATATCCAAAACCTGATTGATTAATTCAAGTAAATGTTTTCCACTGTGGAGAATATGTTTAACCCCTTTTTTCTGTCCGGGATTAAGCTCACCCATCTCAAGTAATTGAGCAAAACCAAGTATCGAATTCATTGGTGTACGCAGCTCATGACTCATACGGGATAAAAACT
>CAZEEB010000094.1:0-7997 GCA_964511245.1 uncultured Paludibacter sp. | reverse complement strand
AATAAAGTGGATATTTGGGGAACAGGAACACAAGCTAACGAATCGAAAATGCTTTCGTATATAGGTCGTGCAACATACAATTACGATGGTAAATATCTGTTAACTACTAATTTGAGGTATGACGGTTCTTCTAAACTTAATCCAAATCATCGGTGGGACTTTTTCCCTTCACTTTCGGCAGCTTGGCGCATTAGTTCTGAGGACTTTATGAAGAATCTGGAATGGTTGGATGATATGAAGCTTCGTGTAGGTTGGGGTCAGGTTGGAAATCAATCAGGTATTGATAATTATTCTTATCTGTATTTTCCTTCAATTAGTAGAGTTGACTGGACAGGACCTGCAAACCCAAATGCGAATGCCAACATTACTGTCTCGCCTCCTAAATATATGAAAAATGAAGATTTAACGTGGGAAAAGGCTTCAACGACCAACATTGGAATTGATTTAGCTATTCTGAAAAACAGAATAAACTTTACAATAGATGCTTATTACAAAAAAACTACAGATTTGTTGATTAACTTTGATATGCCATCAACAGTTGGTATGTCGGTAACCAGAAATCAGGCAAGTATGAGTAATAAAGGTATTGAGTTTACTCTGAATACTAAGAATTTGGTCGGAAAATTTAGCTGGGAGACAGACTTTAATATGTCATTCAATAAAAACACAGTAGATGATTTAAGTTTTACCGGAACACAATATGCTGGTCAAACTTCCATGGGCGAAAGTACTTCCATACTTAAAGTTGGTGAATCATTAGGTTCGTTTTATGGATATATTTCAAAAGGAGTTAATCCGGAAACAGGTGATTTGATGTATCTGGGGAAAGATGGCACCTTATCAAGCACACCCAAACTGAGTGATCGAACCATTATTGGTGATCCTAATCCGGCATTTACTTACGGTATGACTAACAACTTCTCATACAAAGGTTTGTCGTTGAGTGTTTTCTTACAGGGTTCGCAAGGAAATCAGATATATAATGTGTCAAGAATGGAAACCGAAGGTATGTATGATGCAAAGAATCAATCTGTAGCTGTTCTTGACCGTTGGGAACGTCCGGGTATGGTTACTTATATGCCCCGTGCCACACAACAAAAGACAAATATGTTATCGTCCACTCGATTTATTGAAGATGGAAGTTATCTTCGTTTGAAATCATTAACCTTATCGTACGATTTGGCTGGTAAAACATTGAAGAAAATTGGAATTACAAAACTTCAACCTTATTTTACTGCTCAGAATTTGCTGACTTTGACAAAATACAAAGGATTTGATCCGGAAGTTAGTCAATATGGAAATAGTCAAAATAAAAGAGATGTCAGTTTGGTTCAGGGAGTTGATTATGGAACTTATCCGCAATCAAAAAGTTATGTTGTTGGTATTAATGTTGAATTTTAATAAGTAAAAGAATATGAAAAATAGAATAAAACTATCAATTTTATTGGCAATTCTTACTGCATTTACTGCATGTGATTTGAATTTAAAGCCAATATCCGAAAAAACCTATACGGAAGATGCCAATGGAAATACCATTAAGCTTAAAGATAGGAACGCGGCTTTAGCTGCATATAATTATATGTACAATATTATGACTCAAAATCCTGGTATTGAGGGTTATGCATTAGATATGTTAATATATTCTGATACACATGCCGATAATTCGTATCGTGGGGCTACCGATGTGGAGTTAACCCAACTAGAACAACAACGGCAGGATGGAATCAATAAAAACATTAACCGCGATTGGGATTATTTTTATCAACTAATTGGAGCTACAAACAATGTGATTTGTAATATTGACTCTGTGCCCGACGCAACACTTACCTTATCTGAACGGAAACAATGGAAAGCTGAAGCATTGGTTATGCGTGCTATGGTTTATTTTGATATTGTTCGTTTATGGGGTGATGTACCTTTGGTATTAATTCAACCACCCGCCATTTCGAATGCCAACATCAAAGAAGTGTATAAATTGTATTATCCTCCACGCGATTCATCTGCCAAAGTATATCGTCAAATTGTAGCCGATGTAAACAAAGCACTTGAACCTGGTGGTGTACCTGCCATTGATAAAACAAACAAGTTTAAATTTTCTAAAACAGTGGCGTATGCATTATTAGCCAAAGTATATGCCGAACAGCCCATACGTGATTACAACAAAGTAATTCAATATGTTACAGAAGTAGAAAAAGATGTAACTTTGATGCCAAAATATAGTGATTTGTTTGCTATGAATTCTTCAAACACGGATGTGCTAAATCGTAATTCAGCTGAATCTATCTTCGAAATTACATTTCCAGGTGGTGGAAACTGGGTTACTTGGCTTTGTGGAGTCGATGTGTCCGACGCTAACAGTAAATACGATTGGGCAAAATGGTATACTCCTTCCCGCGATTTGATTGATGCTTTTACCAAAGCCGGTGATACAGAACGCATGAATCAAACTATTATTCGCTCCGATGTAACCTGGAGCAATCATTACCCGGCCAAAGGATACCCATTTATGTATAAGTTACGGTCTAAATTTCACAGTATCATTAAGTTTCGATTAGCTGACATGTTATTGCTGAAAGCTGAAGCGTACGTAAACTTAGGCGATGCGGCTAAGGCCACCACATTGGTAAATACCGTTCGTACTCGTGCAAAACTTGGTTTATTATCTACTGTTACTGCTGATGATGTATTGAATGAGCGTCGGTTGGAATTAGCTTTTGAAAGTCAACGATGGTTTGATTTGGTACGTACCGGCAAGGTGTTTAGCATTATGAATAGCTTGAATAACCGTGATACAGGTCGATTACCCATGGATTTGGTAACTCTTGATAAGACAATTTTACCAATTCCACAGCCACAGATTGATAAAAACCCTTCCATGGTTCAGAATCCAAGTTATTAATAAATTTTTTAATCAAAAAGTTAAATCATGAAAAATATAATAAAGTATATTCTAATCGTAGGCTTATCAGCCGTATTGTGGGCATGCACAAACCCTGAAGATGTGGTGGTGCGCTACGCTGCTTCAACCCCCAGATTTGATACAGCTACTGTTAAAGAAACGCAAATTACCTATGGCGACTCAATTCATGTAAAAATTGCTGTTTCAGATAAAGTAGCACCTTTGTCAACCTTGGTTTTGCGGGTGGTTTGTAACAATGAAGTTGTAACATCCGAAACTATTCGTACCAAAGGAAACGCAATGTCGATTAATCGAACCTACAAAGTGCCATTTGTGGCAAATCGGCCTGATGGAATACCCGTTAAAATTTATCTTACTGAAACCAATGTAAGTGGAATAACCAAAGATTCGATTGTTAATACAACCATTGCCAAACGTCCAGCTTTCCCGGAAATGTGGTTAGTGCCCGACGGCACTGTCAAAGGTATAAAACTTGATTTGACTGATCCGGTTAATATGATTTATTCAATCAAAGGGTTGGCATTCGGTACAAGTATTACCTATAAATTATCCACAAAAGTTAAAACCCCATTTAAAAAAGTAGATTGGAGTGGTTTAGTTTTTGGCAAAGTTGGCGATGGTGTAGGCCTTATCGACTCATTAAGTAATTCAGTAGCCAGTGCATCAATAACCTCTACTGATGCTACGTTGGTTGGCATTTCTGAATTCACATTCGATGCGTTAAAATTTCAGATTAAAGTAGGAGGTAAATTACTCGAACCGGTTAAAACCCTAGATATGATAGCTGATTTACCGCTTAATCCTGCTTCATTGAATCTTAATGTGGGTTTCCGTGGTGGAAATGTTTATTTTGGGGAAGGTGTGGAAGTTACATTCTCTAATATTACGAATTTAACTAACAATATTTCGCCTGATTACTTCCAGGTAACGGGTGCAAATACGGCAAAATTCCTTGGGAAAACCGGATTATATAAGGCTTATTTTCTGACAACATCTAATTATTTGTATATCGAACCTCAACCTGAAGCTATTTATCCCGATGCAATTTGGGTTTGTGGTACCGGTTTCGGTCGTCCACAATCGCCTTATGCCACTACTGCAAGCTGGAATTGGAACAGTCCGTTAGATTATTATCCAACACGTAAAATTGCCGAAGGTATTTATCAGGTAACCATGTATTGCAAAAATGAACCAAGCACCGATGCTACAAATATTTACGGAAAATGTGATTTTAAATTTTTCCATAAACGTGGATGGTGGGATGGTCATGAACTTTGGGTTGATACCTATACTTTGACACCTCCATTTTTAGGACCAACAGGTGTAAAAGGAAATGTAAAACTATTGAGTGGCACGGTATTGGATGGTGTGTATAAGTTTACTGTTAACGAAAACACGAAAACATTTACTGCCGAAAAACTAAATTAATTTTTTTAAATTCGGGATGTTTTGCATCCCGAATTTGAAAAATAAAATTCATTCAACAAATCATGGCCAAAAATAAATTTCTGATTTCCATTACATTCTTTATCAGTGTATCACTGTTTGCATGCAAAACCGAGGAGGTGATTACACCTATAATTCCCCCGGTACAAAAGGATGTAGATTTATATGTTACTACTGCCAATAAATCAATGTTGTATGTCAATATACCATTGGCCTTCAGCAGCAAACCAAATATGGCTGTGGAAACAACTATAAATTTAAAATCTTCAGAAACTTACCAGCAAATTGATGGATTTGGCGCTGCAATAACCGGTTCCAGCTGTTACAACCTGCTTAAGATGACCCCTGCTAATAGGGCGGCAATTCTCAAAGAAACTTTTGATCCCGTATCAGGAATGGGTTACAGTTATATCAGAATTTCCATTGGCGCTTCCGATTTTTCAATGGACGAATATACTTGCTGCGATACTCAGGGTATTGAAAATTTCAGTTTGAATGCGTACGATGTGCGTGATTTATTGCCTGTATTGAAAGAAATTTTGGCTATTAATCCTAATTTAAAAATTTTGGGCTCGCCATGGACTTGTCCCCGTTGGATGAAAGTGAACAATTTGACTGATTTACAGCCATATAATTCATGGACAAGTGGGCAACTTAATCCAAAATACTATCCCGATTATGCCAGCTATTTTGTAAAGTTTATTCAAACCATGCAGCACGAAGGTATTAATATTGATGCTATTACCATTCAAAACGAACCATTGAACCGAGGAAATTCAGTTTCGTTGTATATGACATGGCAAGAGCAAGCAGCATTTATCAAAACTGCATTAGGTCCAAAATTTGCTGAAGCAGGGATAAAAACTAAAATTATGGCATTTGATCATAATTACAATTATGACAATATATCCGACCAAATGAGTTATCCACTAAAAATGTATGCCGACCCTGAAGTGGCTAAATACGTTGACGGTGCAGCTTATCATGCCTACGGTGGCGATAAAAGCGAAATGTTGAATGTACATAATTCATATCCTTCTAAGAATCTGTATTTTACCGAAATGTCAATAGGTACTTGGAATTATCCATCTTTTGGAACCGACCTCATGTGGAGTATGCGCGAATTAGGAATTGGTACATTGAATAATTATTGCAAAGCTGTGATTGTTTGGAATTTCATGCTCGACGAAAAAGGAGCACCCAATCGTCCCGGAGGTTGCAATACTTGCTATGGTGCGGTAGATATAAACTCTTCCGATTACAAAACCCTGGACAGAAAATCACATTTCTACGTGATGGGACATTTGTCTAAAGCCATTTCTACTGGTGCTACACGCATTGGAACAAGTGGTTTTCAAACTTCCGGATTATATTACACTGCGGTTTTAAATACCGATGGAACCTATGGAGTTGTTATGCAAAACGATACGGAAAGTTCAATTAAAGTTACTCTTGACGATGCCGTACATTCATTCGTTTATATTATTCCGGCAAAAAGTATCGTTTCCTGTCGATGGAAAAAATCGTAAAAACTGATTTTTTTCATTTAAGTTACTTTAATGAGCTACTAATCAATATAATAAGTGTTTTAAGCTTTAATTGTAATTAATTACTTCATAATTTTTAATAAAATATATTTTGAAACATCATTTAGTAAAATTTACTTTCACACTGGTTTTGTTCTTTTATTCGGAATTGGCTGTATCGCAAGTTGTAATACCTTGGATAACAAGCGGCGATAAAACCAAGCTGCTCCAACAACAACCCGCTATTAATTTTGCGGCAAATACTTCTTCGGTAGGAAATGTATTAACCTTGTATCCTTCAATAATGTTTCAATCAATGGATGGAATTGGATTTTGTATGACCGAAGGAAGTGCCGAAGTAATTTCGTCGCTTGCTGAAGCTCAACAAAACGCATTACTAACTGAATTATTTGATAAAAATAGCGGTTTGGGAATCTCTATGTTAAGAGTGAGTATAGGTGCTTCCGATTTAAGTTCTTCCAATTATTCCTACAACGAAACTTCCGGTGATACCAATATGGCTAATTTCAGTCTTGCCGGACCGGATTTGACATATTTGATTCCGGTACTTAAAAAAGCGTTGGCAATAAATCCAGATATTAAAATTCTTGCCACACCTTGGTCACCGCCTCGCTGGATGAAATCAAATAATTCATGGATTGGTGGAAGTTTAAATACTGCGAGTTATGCCGCTTATGCTAATTATTTTGTGAAATACATTGCTGCCATGAAAGCTCAAGGCATAGCTATTTGGGGTATTACTCCTCAAAATGAGCCCGAAAATCCAAGCAATAATCCCAGCATGTTGATGAACTCAACCGAGCAAAAGAATTTTATAAATGCAAATTTAGGTCCTTCGCTAGCCACAGCAGGTTATTCTGCTGTAAAAATCATAGCTTTCGATCATAATTGTGACAATACAACCTATCCCATTGATGTTTGTAACAACAGCAACTATGTTGATGGAGCCGCTTTTCATTTGTATGCCGGAAATATTTCAGCGATGACTACAGTTAAAAATTCGACTAATAAAAATGTGTATTTTACCGAGCAATATACCGGATCGGGCGGTAGTTTTTCGGGCGATTTGGGCTGGCACATGCAAAACGTTATAATCGGAGCTTCAAATAATTGGGCTAAAGCTATCTTGGAATGGAATTTGGCTTCCAATTCTGCAATTGGACCTTATACAACTGGTGGTTGTAATACCTGCTTAGGGGCAATTACCATTAATAATTCAAGTTCTTATACCCGCAATGTATCCTATTACATTGTCGGACAAATTTCTAAATTTGTAAGAGCCGGCGCTATTCGCTTTGGAGTTTCTTCAACCAGTTCATCACTTGTTGCAACTGCCTTTTCTAATGTTGATGGTAGTATAGCTTTAATAGCTTACAATTCTAATTCCACAGCACAAACTATTAAAGTAAATTCGGGCATAAATTCATTTATTTATTCAGTACCTGCTTCATCAGTTGCCACCTTTGTGTGGAATATTAATGCACAGGATGACAAAAAGTTAAGTGATGATAATTCAAGTATTCAAATATTTTCAAATAGCTCAAATCATGAAATTTTATTTAAATTTCCCTACATAACTAGAGCAACATTCTCTGTTTTTTCAATAAATGGCTCTTTACTTTACAATCAGGATATTTCTGAAGTGTCCGAAAAAAAAATAAAAACTGAAAAACTCAGTACAGGAATGTATTTTGTTCGCATATTTACAGGAATATCAAATTATTTAGCAAAATTTTGTAGTTTTTGAAAAATTGGTTTTAATCAAAAATAGTTAAATAGTTTTGAATTTAAAGTATTTGTATAGCTTTTTCAGTAAAACTACCATTTTTATCAGTAAAAACTTTACAAAATGCTTGTTTCTATAAAATATATAGTGTATTTTTGACACCTAGAATTAAAGCATTAAATTTTTGCATATAAATTTGTTGCAATCGTTTGCATAAGTTTTTATTGATAAATTTAAATACTTACAACCTTAGTTATATGTAAATATTTAATTTTGTGAGTATATTTATTCTGAATATTAAAGAATCAACACGAATTTCTTATTTTTAAACTATAAATTAATTTTCAATTTAATTACT